>CAZWQK010000008.1:0-15970 GCA_964635835.1 uncultured Pseudomonadales bacterium | reverse complement strand
CCGAGACGATCACGTTGTGGGCCAGCCGCAGCATGGCCCTTTGCTGGTCGCGATTGAGGGTCGCTAGCCACATAGCCCTAGGCCAATACCTGCTGAATTAAGCTGGCAAACATAATCAGGACGGATAGCCACCCCAATCCCAAGAAGGCTTTCATCACGATGTTTTGGTCAAAGAAATCCTCAATTAAGTGCCACATGGCTGTTGCTACTCCTGGTCAATTAGTCCGAAAGTTTATTTGGCCCTAGGGCGCTGCTTTCACGCCAAGGAAGCTCTGTTTAACACTGTCCCTGGGTTGTGTGCTCAGGCCATTGAAACGGCGCTATGCTGCGGGATTTTAACCCTAGTTGACCACGCTTGATAGCGCTCACAGGAAAAGTTTGCGATACCTAGGACTAACGAAGACTGTCTGCACTCAACCGACTTCGTTAAACTCCGGGCATGCCCGCCGCCTTTGCGAACATACCAGCCCAACATCTCGGTGATATTGCCGGCAGCCTTGTGCTAACGCCAAATGAGCGGTTAGCTCGCGAATTTTCCGGTGCTTACGACCAAGCGAAGATCGCTGAAGGCTCTGGGGTTTGGCCGAGCCTGCGATGTATGAGTCTTCGCCGCTTTTGGCTGCAGCAGTTCTCGCGCCTGCAAACCACGGACCTATGTCAGCAACGGCTGCTCTCAGAACAGGAAATTCAACTCCGCTTTCAGCAAACTGCCGCCGAGGACTATGCCCAGCAGTGTCGCTCAGCTGCGGCGGCATGGCAGCTGGCGCGGGGTTATGACGTTGACTTACACGGCCCCGAAATGAGCAGCGAAAGAAGTCGCTATTTTGCAACCTGGTGCGCGGCGGCGATTCCCGAAAACAAAACACAAGTTGTGTGTGAGGCGGACTTACCCAGCCTACTCGGTGCGCACCTGGATGAGCTGGCCCGGATGCTGAATCAGCCCCTGCTTTTGGTGGACGTAGAACATCTCACACCAGCGGAACGGGACTTTTTTCAAGGGCTGTATGATCGCGACAGCGCCTGGGTGAACCGTCTTCACGGTGGCATTTTGAGCTCAGGGTTTGATCCGGATCTCGGCTTGCTGGCAGCCACCGCGCAGCCAACCAGCAATGTCCTGGCGCCAGATGACAACCCCACCGATTTCACGCCGCCCCTTGTCAACATTGCAGGCATGGCATCCTTAGGCGAAGAGCTCATGGCAGCAGCCAGTTGGGTCCGCGATTGCCACCAGGCCGATCCCAATGCCACCATTGGCGTGGTTATTCCAGACCTCAGCGCGAACTACGACCGCGTGCTGCGCCAGTTCGCGGCGACGCTGACCCCCACCGGGGATAGCCGGCAGCTGCCGTTTGATCTCTCCGGCGGCAAGAGCCTTGTCAGCCAGCCCGTTTGGCGCCACGCGAGGATTTTTCTGGACTGGCTGCGCCTGGCAGCGGATCGACAAACACTGGCACCCCTCCTGCAGTCACCCTACCTGACCTTGCCCTGGTGCGACGAGCTAAAGGCCAACTGGCCACGGTGGGCAAGGCGCAAGCTTCCCATCAGCGCCATGTTGCGTCGAGAAGGCGCTGAAGAACTGCAACAACTGGTGACTGGGCTGCCAAGACAAGCACGGCTTGATAGCTGGGTAGAACTTATCCAAAGCCTCCTGTCCAGCGTGGGTTGGCCTCGTACCCAAGCGCTAGGCTCGTTTCAGTATCAGGCCGCCATGCGAATACAGGCCGTACTCGGTGAGTTGGCAGCTCAGCCCGGTGCCCCGCTGATGACGCTGTCTGATGCGCTGCAGCTGATTGACTGGGCCCTGGATCAAACCTTCGCTCCTCAGCGCCAGCGCTCCAACATTCAGATTCTCGGCTTGCTGGAGGCCACGGGGCTGAGCTTCGATCATCTGTGGATTTGCGGTATGAGTGCCGAGCAGTTCCCGGGCAAAGCCAATGTTTCGCCGTTCATTCCTCGCCGTGCTGCCGTAGCCTACGGTTTGCCTCGCAGCACTCAAGACCAGGAGCTGGCCTTTGCCCGGCGAACACTGGGGACTTGGGTCGCGGGCAGCCGTCATCTGCGCATGAGTTACACCCACACCGTTAACGGGGCCAGCGTCCATCCCACCCCCCTGGTCACACCGCAAAACTCCGCAGACGCCGAGCAAACCAATGCTCGGACTTCTTTACACCATCGACACCCCCTGATGATTCCACTTGGCGTGACTCCGATCAGACAGGAGGACGGCATTGGCACCCCCACCCAGCCCGGCCTAACACCGGGCGGCACACACCGTCTCGAAGCCCAGGCTCAATGCGCCTTTCGCGCCTATGCTATTTACCGCCTTGGACTGGACGAGCCCCCCGAGCCTCGGGACTTCCTCAATCCCATGGAACGCGGCAGCGCATTGCACTGGATTTTCGAGCAGCTGTATCGGCGTTTTCCGGACTCTGACTCGCTTCAGGCCCAGCCCACTGAGGTCATCATGGACATCAGCCGCCAAGCCTTGGGACAGTACACCCACTTGCCAGACGCTTTCGTCGCCCTGGAACAACAGCGTCTTTGCCAGCTCGCCGAAGAATTTATCGCCCTAGAGGCTCAGCGCAGCCCGTTTGAGGTCATCGAAACCGAGGAGCGCTACACGCTGGACTTAGGCAATCTTTCGTTCGCCCTGAGAATCGACCGACTGGACAAGGTGCGCGACGCCGTCATTGTCATGGACTACAAAACCGGCAAAGTCGGCGTTGGCGGGGTAACGGATACGCTCAGCGCACCTCAGCTGCCTTGCTACAGCATCATTCGCAGTGACATTGCCGGGGTCTACTATGCTCAGCTACGCGATGGCGACTGCAAAATTCTCGGCCTCAGCGATGATGAACTACAGCTAGTTGAAACTAAGAACCGAAAAATCAAAAGTACGGTGACCGACGCCAGTTGGCAGCAGCAGCGCTCACGCTGGTCAGAGCAGTTACATGAGCTGGCGGAGCAAGTTGCTGCCGGTGCAGCTCAGGTTAATCCTCAGCCCAACGCCTGCCGATACTGTCATTTGAAAGCCTTATGCCGGGTCGACGAAAAACGCAAGCTCAAGGCGGCACCCTGACCATGACTAAACAGCCGCCCCCGGATCAGGCACAGCGCCAACGCGCTTTAGTCGTGGACTCATCCTTTATCGTGCAAGCGCCTGCCGGCTCCGGCAAGACGTCGCTACTGGTGCAACGTTACCTGTGTTTGTTAGCCACGGTGCGGCGGCCAGAGGAAATACTTGCCATCACTTTCACCCGGGCTGCAGCAATGGAAATGAAGCAACGAGTGCTGCAGGCACTGCAGGAGACCACTCCACTAACCGCGGCTATTCAGCGACAGGATCAGGCCAACGGCTGGAACCTCGCCCAGAATCCTAATTTATTAAAGATCCAAACCATCGACAGCTTCGCTACAGAACTGGCAACCCAGATACCCGGCAGTCAAAGCGCTGACGGAATGGTCATCGAGGACAAGCCGCAACCGCTGTATCTGCAGGCTGCGCAAAACGTACTGACAAAGCTCTTCAGCAACGATCCCAGCAATTTTTACGTCGGACAATTTCTGCAGGCTCTGGATAACAACGCTGACACCGCAGATCGATTGCTGACCAACATGCTGGCCAAGCGCGATCAGTGGCTGGCGGTGTCTCGGCGCATCGCCAGTCTGGCGGTTAGCGGCAGCGACGAATTAGCCGGCACCCTGAATCACGCCGTATACGAGCTGCGGGAGACCTTGCTCGAACCGCTACAGCGCAGGCTGGATGACGGTGACAGGCAGATGATAAGCCGGGTTACCCAAGCCACTCATCGCCAGGACCAAATTACCGAGCTGCTGCCCTTGGTGCTAACGCAAACGGGCACCATCCGCAAAAGTGTCGACCGACGACAGGGCGACGCGTTTACCGACAAAGCTTTTAAAAGTGATTTCCTGGGTTGGCTCGACAGTCTTCGGCAGCGGAACCTGGAATCCCTGCTCGCTGCCTGCGCCAGGTTACCCGGGTTACATGGCGAGCCAGAAGATTTCGATACCCTTATTGCCACCGCCGTCACCTTGGCCCTGGCTGCGGCTGAGCTGGAGTCGCTGCTCGAACAGCGCCGCTGTCTGGACTTCACGGGTATGCTAATGCGCGCCAGCAACGGACTCGAGGACGAGCACGGACCCACAGATCTGGCCCTCTACTGGGACTATCGCATCAGCCATTTACTGGTGGACGAATTTCAAGACACCTCGCGCAGTCAGTTTGATTTTTTCAACTTACTCACCGCCGGTTGGGCCAGCGGCGACGGCAATACCTTTTTCGCCGTGGGCGATCCCATGCAATCGGTCTACCGCTTTCGCGATGCGGATGTTTCTATTTTCAGTCAATGCTGGCAACAGGGTCTGCCTAACCTCCCCCTCGAACCTTTACAGCTCACCGCTAACTTTCGCTCCAGCCCCAAACTAGTGGCGTGGAACAACGAATTATTCGAGGGTCTATTCCCAGCCAACGCGCTACCTCATTTGGGAGCCATTCCTTTTTCACCCGCCAGCGCCCAAGGCAACAACGAAGGACAAGCCGTCCTCGCACAGCCGGCTATAAGCCAGCACATATTTGCAGACGACGACGAGGAAGCCTGGGCTATTGCCGAACACGTGCAGGCCCTACTGACGACTATGACCGAGAACAGCCAGCAAAGCATCGGCGTTTTGTGTCGCGCGCGCTCTCACCTGCCAACCCTGCTGCAGGCCTTCAAAGCGGCGAATATCAACTTCACCAGTACGGACATCGACTCACTGTCCGAGGAACCCATTGTCCGAGATTTATTAAGCCTGCATCGAATGCTGCTTCAGCCTGACCACCGATTGTCCTGGTTCAGCATCCTTCGCAGCCCAATGATCGGCCTGCGGCTCAACCAGCTCGAACGCTTTGCCGACGCGCCTGATCTAATCCAAGTGTGCCAAACCCTGATGGATCAAGAACCTGGCCTGGCGCGATTTGTGTCAGCCTGGGCCTGGGCTCAGCAGCGTCTCTACGAACTGCCGGTTTGCGAGGTCGTTGAAGGCTGCTGGATGCGCCTCGGTGGCGTGGACGCCTACCCGGCAGCAGCTCTCGACCACGCCCAAGCTTGGTTCGACTTGCTGGAAGCCCAGCAGGATCAAGCCTGGGATCCGGATTTGGTGGACGCTAAAACCGCCGATCTCTTTGCCCAAGATCACCGCCAAGCTCAAGTGAATGTCATGACCATTCATAAATCCAAGGGCTTGGAGTTTACCCACGTGGTGCTGCCCAACCTGGGACGCAAAGGCCGCTCTGACGATAAGTCTTTGCTGCTATGGCGACCAACGACCGCGGGGTTACTAGTAGGCACTCGGGATGACCCGGTTTATCAGTGGCTCCGCTTTGAGGAAAAAAGCAGAAGTGAAAACGAGCTTAAACGACTCCTTTACGTGGCCTGTACTCGGGCCGAACAGAGCCTGTGGCTAAGCACGGCAAGCCATCGCAAGCGGCCGTTGGGGCTTGCTCGATATTTACCGGCTCTGGCAGCGGCGGAAGACCAAGACTCCATCATCTTGACCGATGACGAGGATGACGAGGCTGTTAACCGCCACATACCCCTCAGTCGCCAAGCACTGCATATGCGCCTCGCCGATGACTATCGATGGCAGCCGCAGCTCCAGCCGGTTCCGGAGCCCCTGGATCATCAGAAAGAAGAAGCGATCAGCGAGAGCCTGGAGGATGACCGACGCAATCGCTTTAGCTTGTCGCTGGGCAACCTTGTGCACCAAGCGCTTGCGCTGATTGGTGAACACAATCGATTATCCCGACCAATCAGTAAGGATCGACTTGCCGAGCAGATGCAAACCTGGTTACCCAAACTCGATGCGGCGCCTTACCAATGGCCAGACGTATTCGAGGCTGCTCAGCAACAGATTCAAACCACGCTTGCGGAGCCAACTGGCCAGTGGCTGCTGCAGGCTCACCCGGATGGTCACTTTGAGTGGCCGCTTACCTTGGCGGATTCCCAGGGGCCCAGAAAACTCGTCTTTGATCGCCTTTTCCGAAGCGAAGACGCCTGGTGGATCGTGGACTTCAAAACCAGCGAACCAGCACCAGGCCAGCCGCAACCGGTGTTCTTGGCCGAAGAAGTGCTCCGTTATCGTCCGCAGTTAGAACGCTATCGCCAGGCGCTCTCAGCCCTCATCCGGCAGCGCCCGGAAACCTTCACTGCCCCGCCAAGTCAAGACTTGCCCATCAAAACTGCCCTGTATTTCACCGCTCTGACCCACTTCGAGGAATTGACTCACTAGCCTGAGGACAGGAACAGCTGACGCACCTTGGAAGAGGATTGCTTTTCCACAACGGGCGTTTACCATGCGCCGCCTGAATCTGAACGCGACGCGGGCACCTGGCCCGGCAAAGGAGTAATTCGTGCAGCTGGAGAATTTGAACATCGAGCAACACCAAGTGTTGGTGACGCCGGAGGAACTGAAAGCGCAGTTTCCTGTTGATACTACCCTGCAAGAAGCCATCAACCAGTATCGTCAAACCGTTAAAGATATTGTCGACCGCAAAGATCCTCGCATGTTGGTCGTCGTCGGCCCCTGCTCCATCCACGATGTTGAAGCGGCTAAGGAATACGCAGGTCGCCTGAAAGCTCTGGCCGATGAAATCAGCGATCAGGTTTTTGTGGTCATGCGCGCCTACTTCGAAAAACCCCGCAGCACCGTTGGCTGGAAAGGCTTGATCAACGACCCGCATCTGGATGACAGCTTTAAAGTCGCCGAGGGGCTGCAGATCGGACGCCGGCTGCTGCTTGAGCTATCCGGCTTGGGACTGCCTCTGGCAACCGAAGCGTTGGATCCAATTACTCCGCAGTATCTGCAAGATTTGATTTCTTGGTCGGCCATTGGCGCTCGCACCACGGAATCGCAAACCCACCGAGAGATGGCCTCAGGGCTAAGCTGTCCAGTGGGCTTTAAAAACGGCACCGACGGCTCACTCGGCGTTGCGATTAACGCCCTGGAATCGGTGGCCAGCCCCCACCGTTTTCTGGGCATTAACCCAACCGGCCAGGTCAGCGTAATTGAGACCAAAGGTAATGCCCACGCTCACGTCGTTCTCAGAGGGGGCAGCAACGGTCCCAACTACGAAGCTCCACACATCACAGCTTGTGAAAATGCACTGGAGAAGCTGGGCCTAACCCAGTCAATTATGGTGGATTGTTCTCACGCCAACTCCAATAAAGACCATAAACAGCAGCGCAAGGTCGTAGAGTCTGTGATTGCCCAAATCGCCGAGGGTAATCGCTCGATTACCGGCCTGATGATTGAAAGTCATCTAAATGCGGGCAATCAAAGCATGAACAATCCTCAGGGCCTGGCCTATGGCGTATCCATTACCGATGCCTGTATCGACTGGGAAGAAACCGACGATCTGCTGCGCCACCTGGCGGATCGGCTGGCATCGCGATCCGCCTAAAACCCGTGAAAAGAGCCAAACTCTTAACGCGAGGACCAGTTTACTGAGCTAGCTGTAGTAAGCGTTCTCGGTTACCGAGTGATCGGTCATATCCTTCACGCCGGTTAGCTCGGGCACGCGCTCCAGCAGCGTGGTTTCGACGCTACCTTTCAGCGTTAGGTCAACGGCTGAACAGCCTTGGCAACCGCCGCCAAACTGCAGCACCGCTTTGCCCTCGGCCGTTACCTCCACCAAGGACACGACGCCGCCATGAGCGGCTAGCCCCGGATTAATTTCGTTGTAGAGCACGTAATTAATCCGGTCCTCTATGGGCGCATCGGGCCCAACCTTGGGCACACGCGCGTTGGGGGCTTTAATCGTCAGCTGCCCACCCATCTGGTCTTGCTGATAATCGACTTCAGCGTCCTCAAGGTAAGGTTCGCTGCGTCCTTCAAACCACGCGCGAAATCCTTCGTATTCCACCGCAATATCGCCTTCCTGCTCCTCGCCGGGACGACAATAGGCGATGCAGGTTTCGGCTTGTGGGGTGCCGGGCTGTGTCACAAAAATACGGATACTCACGCCTTGTTCATCTTGCTTAGCGAGTAAGTCATGCAAATAGGTTTGTGCGCTCGCAGAAATTTCTATCATGTGTTGTCCAGCAAACAGGTTTCTGTGGAAGCGGCAGGTTGCGCCGGAGAGCCATTGTACATATCACCAAAGCATTTGCAGAGATTCCATCCAGACAAGCGCTCACCGGCTTTTACCCTTGAACCGATAGCAAAGTGCCTGATCAACACTTTCGATCATGAACAGTTCTCAAGGCCAGATGTCAGCCAACGATTTGTTCCCAGCCGCCGCCTTGCCTAAAGTGGTTCCCGTCAAATGTCCATGCCAAGCTCCACCCGAAAACCGAGGAAACCCAGCCCCATGCCAGCCCACCCCGTCAGCAATCCACGTGTGACCCGAGAAACGCTGCAGCAACTGATGCAGCAACGCATTCTGGTTCTGGATGGAGCCTATGGCAGCGCCTTTCAGGGCTACAAGTTGTCCGAGGAGGCTTTCCGCGGGACGCGTTTTGCCCAGAGCAAATATCCCTTACAGGGCAACCACGACCTCTTGAATTTAACCCAGCCGGACATCGTCGCCGAAGTTCACGACGGCTACCTGGCCGCGGGCTGCGACATCATCAGCACCAATACTTTCAACGCCACCACAATCGCCCAGGCAGATTTTGGCACCCAAGACCTGTGTTTTGAAATTAATGAGCAAGCTGCCCGTATTGCCAGACAATGCGCTGATACCTACGGCAGCCCTGACCACCCTCGATTCGTAGCGGGCAGCATCGGCCCAACCAACCGCACCGCCAGTATTTCTCCGGATGTGAATCGCCCGGAGTTTCGCAACGTGGACTTTGACGGGCTGTGTCGAGCCTACGAGGAAGCCGCTCGCGGACTCATCGCCGGCGGCGCCGATCTGTTCTTAATCGAAACCGTCTTCGACACCTTAAATGCGAAAGCGGCCATCACCGCCTTGGATAACGTCAATGCTGAACGAGACGAGCCACTGCCGTTAATTGTGTCCGGCACCATTACCGACGCCAGTGGCCGCACCTTATCGGGCCAAACCTGCGCCGCGTTCCTTTACTCGATTGAACACGCTAATCCAGTGGCCGTGGGGCTGAATTGCGCTCTCGGTGCTGAACAGCTGCGCCCCTACATTGCGGAACTGGCTGCGTTAAGCGATACCGGCATCAGTGCTCACCCCAACGCCGGCCTGCCCGACGCTTTTGGCGAATACACTCAAGATCCAGAACAGATGGCTGGGCTCATCCGAGAATTTGCTCAAGCGGGCTGGCTGAACATTGTTGGCGGGTGCTGTGGCACCACTCCAGAGCACATCGCCGCCATCGTACAGGCGGTGCAGGACCTCCCACCACGGCCAATACCGGCATTGGCCCCGCCCGAAAAACACCTCCAACAATCCGCGCCTCACAAAAGCCAACTGAAGCTAGCTGGACTGGAACCGCTAAGGCTCAATGAGGATGCCCTGTTCATCAATGTGGGTGAACGCACAAACGTTACGGGCTCGGCAAAATTTGCTCGCCTGATTCGGGAAAATCAATTTACCGAAGCGCTTGAGGTTGCGCGCCAACAGGTGGAAAACGGCGCGCAAATCATCGACGTCAACATGGACGAGGGTATGCTGGACGGCGTTGAGGCGATGCAGCACTTTTTGAACCTGATAGCTACCGAGCCGGACATTTCCCGAGTCCCAATCATGATTGACTCCAGCAAGTGGGAAATTATCGAGGCTGGTTTGAAGTGCGTGCAGGGCAAGGCAATTGTGAATTCACTGAGCCTTAAGGAAGGCGAAGCGGCCTTTGTTGCCCTTGCCAAGCGCTGCAAAGCCTACGGTGCTGCCATAGTGGTCATGGCTTTCGATGAGGCGGGTCAAGCAGATACCTATCAGCGCAAAATCGATATCTGTAAACGCAGCTTTGAGGTTTTGACTCAACAGGCCGGCGTGCATCCCAGCGACATCATCTTCGACCCCAACATCTTTGCCATCGGCACCGGTATCGAGGAACACGCAAATTATGCCGTGGACTTCATCAACGCCATCGCATGGATTCATGGGAATTTGCCCGGGGTAAGCACGTCAGGGGGGCTGAGCAACGTTTCCTTTGCCTTCCGCGGCAACAACCAAATTCGCGAGGCCATTCATACGGTGTTTCTTTATCACGCTATCCGCGCAGGATTGACCATGGCCATCGTCAACGCCGGGCAGCTTGAAATCTACGACCAGTTGCCTGAAGAGCTTCGCGAAGCTGCCGAGGACCTGGTGCTGAATCGCCGAGCCGATGCCACCGAGCGTCTGCTAGACCTAGCTCAGAAATTTTCGGGCACAGGCGGTAGCAAGGCTGTGCAGGAACAGGCATGGCGAACTTTACCCGTGCAAGAACGCCTTACGCATGCACTGGTGAAAGGCATTAACAGCCACGTCATCGAGGACACTGAAGAGGCTCGGCATCAGGTGGGACATCCACTCGAGGTGATTGAGGGCCCGTTAATGGCCGGCATGGGCGTGGTTGGAGACCTGTTTGCCAGCGGCAAAATGTTTTTACCTCAAGTAGTGAAAAGTGCGCGGGTGATGAAACAGGCAGTAGCGCACTTGGTTCCCTTCATCGAGGCGGAAAAAGCCAGCCAGCCCAACACCCAGCAACAGGCTAAAGGAAAAATCCTGCTAGCGACGGTGAAGGGCGATGTTCACGACATTGGAAAAAACATCGTTGGCGTCGTTCTTCAGTGCAACAATTTCGAAATCATTGATCTGGGAGTTATGGTGCCTGCAGAAAAAATTCTGCAAACCGCGATAGAGGAACAGGTGGACGCCATTGGCTTGTCTGGACTGATTACCCCCTCCCTGGACGAGATGGTGAACGTTGCGGCGCAAATGCAGCGATTAAACCTGAACATACCCTTACTCATCGGCGGCGCGACCACCAGTAAGGCCCACACTGCAGCGAAGATCGCACCGGCCTACACCAATCGCGCCACGGTCTACGTCAGCGATGCTTCCCGAGCCGTTGGCGTTGCAGCCAAGCTGCTGGCACCCGAGACGGCATACCAGGAATATGCGAATGAAATCCGTCAGGAATACGGCAAGATCAAAGACCGGGTAGAAGCACGCCGTGAAAAGCGGGCCTTTCTCACCATAGATTCTGCACGAGATAATGCCTTGGACCTGGATTGGCACAACTACGCTCCGCCAAAGCCAAAATTTACGGGCACCCGGGTACTTGCGCCAAGCCTGCAAGAGCTTGTCCCGTTCATCGACTGGTCCCCCTACTTCATGACCTGGGAACTCGCTGGCAAATTCCCCAATATTCTTGAGGATGAAGTCGTTGGCGAAGCCGCCCGCAATCTATGGCAGGACACACAGGAAAGGTTGCAGTGGTTACTCGACGATGGCCGTCTTGAAGCTCGCGGTGTTATTGGTTTTTGGCCAGCGAATCGGCACCAAAACGACGATATTCGCCTGTATACAGACGAAACCCGCCAAACCTCCCTGGCTGAGCTTTACCACCTGCGTCAGCAAGCACCCAAGCCCGATGATCTCAGTCCGAATCTGAGCCTGGCGGACTACGTTGCCCCCCCGGGTGTCGCCGACTATCTTGGAGGCTTTGCGGTGACCGCTGGCATTAACTTAGAGACAGTGCTTGAGGATTTTCCGAACGACGATTTTAACCAAATCATGATTAAAGCCCTGGCGGACCGGTTTGCAGAGGCTTTTGCTGAATATGCTCATGGGCTGGTTCGGCGGGAATTTTGGGGCTACGCCGAGAACGAAGATTTAGATAACGAAGCGCTGATCAAAGAGCGGTATCAGGGTATCCGTCCGGCTCCTGGCTATCCTGCCTGTCCCGAGCACAGCGAAAAGGACACTTTGTTCCAGCTGTTGGACGCGCCTTCAGCGACGGGGATTCAGCTAACAGAGAGTTACGCCATGACCCCGGCGGCGGCGGTTAGCGGCTGGTACTTCTCTCATCCCGAAGCCCGCTACTTTGGCGTCGGGAAAATCGATGAAGATCAACTCCAAGACTACGCCCAGCGCAAAGGGTTGGATCAAGATGATGCCCGACAGCGCTTGCGGCCACTATTAGCGGACTGACGCTGCCGGCACGAGCGGAACAGCAACTAGAGGTCGAAAGACCAGCCTGAGATGTAGAAAACGCAGAACAATACTGCCGCAGTGAAAATCACCACGATGGCTGTGGCATCGGCTTTACCATCGCTGTCAACTGGTTCAGAAACCGTCGTTGCAGCCTGTTCCACCACTACTTGCTGTTCGTCACTCATAAAACCCCCGCTCTGGCTGTTGCATGCACTGCTGATCTGATTTGCCTTGATCCGGCCCAGTACACCGAAAAAGTTTTGGGACTCCCCGCCCCGTTGCGCCGCAATTATAGGGCCACCGCCCATCAGCACAAGCTTTGGAAGGATGCTCAAGCCAAAAACCCCGGGCGCCCAGCCGTTTAAGAGTACCTAATTCACACAGCACAACAGTCGAGAATAAGCTTAGAATGAAATGGACTGACAGCAAGACGACACCCCTGCGGTACACTGAGCGTCCACGCGGCAGTTTCAAAGCGCGACCCGTCTTGACGATTTGCTTTGGCGATTTGATTCGCTTGCAGCGACACCGAAATAACCCATCCCACAACATTGTGCCTGGATCATTGGACTATGTATCAATACAGCGAATTTGACCGCAACTTCGTGAACCAACGAGTTGCCCACTACCGAGATCAAACTCAGCGCTATCTGGACGGGCAGCTTTCGGATGATGAGTTCTTGCAGCTTAGGCTACGCAACGGCCTTTACATTCAGCGCCTGGCGCCCATGCTTCGGGTGGCCGTGCCCTACGGCACGTTGTCCAGCAAGCAGCTTCGCGCTTTGGCCAGTATTGCCAGAGAGTACGACCGGGGCTACGGACACCTGAGCACACGCCAAAACATGCAGTTCAATTGGCCAGCCCTGGCGGATGTGCCGGACATTCTCCAAGCTTTGGCTGATGTGGACATGCACGCCATTCAAACCAGCGGTAGCTGCATTCGTAACGTCACGACGGATCAATTTGCCGGCGCTGCCGCCGACGAGCAAATCGACCCGCGCCCGTTTTGTGAGCTACTCCGACAGTGGTCAACTTCTCACCCGGAATTCGAGTGGCTACCGAGAAAATTCAAAATTGCCGTCACCGGTGCCAGCCAGGACCGAGCGGCTATCGGCGTGCATGACATTGGCATGCGAATCCATGGTGATGGGGCGACGCCAGAGGAAGCCCTGGTCGATATTTACGCCGGAGGCGGCCTAGGCCGCACGCCGGTGCTGGGGGCCCTGATCCGCGAGGGCCTGCCCATCAAGCACCTCCTGACCTACACCGAAGCCATCATGCGGGTTTATAACCGCTACGGCCGTCGGGATAACAAGTACAAGGCGCGTATCAAAATTCTCGTGCGCGCCCTGACTGCTGAAGGCTTCAAGGCCCAGGTAGATGAGGAATGGCAGCATATCAAGGACGGCGTGAGTACCGTTCCAGCCGCGACACTGCAGCACCTGAATAACTTTTTTGCACCGCCGGCCTATCGCCAGCAGCCCGACCTAGGGGACCTGTTGGCCAATCACCGGCTCACGCATCCGGTATTCAACCGTTGGATGACGCACAACGTTGGAGCCCACAAACAACAAGGCTATGCGGTTGTCACTCTGTCCACCAAAAGCGTCGGTGTGCCGCCGGGAGACGTCAGCTCTGAGCAGATCGACGCGGTAGCTGATTGGGCTGAGCGGTACAGCTTTGGCGAGATCCGCATCAGCCATGAACAGAACTTTGTGCTTGCTCACGTGGCCCAGGCAGATCTATTCGAGCTTTGGCAGCAGGCGGATGCTCTTGGCCTTGCCAGCCACAACAATGGCTTGCTCAGCGATATGATTTGCTGCCCGGGCGGTGACTACTGCTCTTTGGCGAACGCAAAATCATTGCCTGTCGCCGAAGCTATCCAACGTCGCTTTGAAGACTACGACTTTCAATTTGATCTCGGCGACATTGACCTGAACATTTCTGGCTGCATGAACGCCTGCGGGCATCACCACGTTGGCCATATTGGTATTCTCGGCGTGGACAAGAAAGGCCAGGAGTTTTACCAGATCTCCTTGGGCGGCCATGCCGGCCACTCTGAACAACCAGCAAAGCTGGGCCAGATCGTTGGCCCGTCGGTGCCTCGGGCCGAGGTTTGCGACGTTATCGATAAAATACTGCAGGTTTACTTGAAGCTGCGGCTGGATCACGAGTCATTTCTAGGCTGCTTCAACCGGGTTGGTATCGACCCATTCAAGGAGAATATTTATGCCTCAGCTGCTTAGAAATACAGAAGAAGGCTGGCAAATTACCGACGAGCCAGAGGCCCACTGGACCAATCTAGACCATTGGTCGGATGAGGCCGAGGCCAGCTCTTATCTGCTGGTCAGCGTGGACAGTGAGCCAGAGCAAAGCTGGTTGAGCGCCAAAGCCATTGGCATTGATTTCCCGGCTCTCACCGATGGGCGGGGGTTATCTTTGGCGGTCCTGCTGCGCAGCCGCTACGGCTTTAGCGGTGACCTGGTGGCCACAGGCGCGGTGCACGAAGACATCGCTCACTTTTTAGCCCGCTGCGGCTTTAACGTCATTGCGCTTCCCCAGGACCGGGATTTGCAAACTGCGCTGCGCTGGATCTCGCCACACACCAACTACTATCAAGCATCCGTTAGCGACCCGACGCCTCGCTTTGGCGGCTGAATTTCCGTCGCCAAGTCTCAACTTTTGGTTATAGTCCAACAGCTAGCCACAGAGTTTTGTTAGGCTGACGCTATGGCCGACACAGATATCCTTACCTCGTTCTTCATCATTTTTAGCGGCGCTGCCGTCATCGCTACTGCAGCGCTTTACACACGACAGCCAATGCTGGTGGCCTATATTGCGCTAGGGGCCTTGCTGGGGCCTTTTGGCCTTGGTTTTCTCAACGACACCACGCTGCTGGCGAATATCGCAGAAACCGGCATCATTTTTTTGTTGTTTCTGGTGGGCCTGGATCTGCCCACGCAAAAACTCAAGAACATGCTGGGGGAATCACTGCTGACTGCCCTTGGCACCACAGCCGTATTCTTCACCGCCGGGGCCGGGGTAATGCTGGGTTTTGGTTACTCAGCCACAGAAGCGGCCATTGTGGGCATCGGCATGACATTCTCCAGCACCATTTTGGGCATCAAGCTGCTACCGACCACGGTGCTGCACCACCGCCACGTTGGGGAAATCGTTATCAGCCTGCTGCTGGTTCAAGACCTTCTCGCCATCATCGCCATCCTGCTCATCGGCTACCTCGGCGCTGGCCCCAGTCAGTCCAATCAAGAATTAATGATGTTAGCGCTAGGGCTGCCGGCACTGATTGCCGGCGCGCTGGTGGTCGTCCGCCTGGCCATCTTGCCTTTGCTGGCCAGGTTCGACGCCTTTCATGAGTACATTTTTTTGCTGGCTATCGGGTGGTGCTTAAGCATCGCATTTGCCGCTCACAGCCTTGGTCTCTCTTTCGAAATCGGCGGATTCATCGCCGGCGTCAGCTTAGCAACCAGCCCCATTGCCCAGTACGTTGCTAACCACTTGCGTCCGCTGCGAGACTTCTTTTTGGTGCTGTTCTTTTTTACCGTTGGCGCTTCTATCGACCTGGGTCTGCTCGGCAGTCTTTGGATGCCTATTACCGCCTTAGCCTTGGTGGTGCTGCTGGTAAAACCCTGGACGTTTCAACGTTTACTGCAGGCCCAGGGTGAAAGCCCACACACCGCCAAAGAGGTGGGCTTGCGACTTGGCCAAGCTTCCGAGTTTTCTTTGCTGGTCAGCTACATGGCCCTCAGTGCGGGCTTACTGGGCACCGCCGGGGCCACTATTTTGCAAACCGCTACGGTGGCCACCCTGCTCGTGAACAGTTATTGGGTGGTC
>CAZWQK010000007.1:0-15986 GCA_964635835.1 uncultured Pseudomonadales bacterium | reverse complement strand
AGGCTGATGGCAGTGATCATAGCCTGTGCCCACGTACTCGCCTGCGTCAGGTCCTGGGGCGGCTGGCGGCTAATGGGCTTAGTGTCTGTGCAGGCTTCGAGTATGAATTCTCTATCTTTAACGAAACTCCGCACAGCGTGCGGGAGAAAGGCTACCGAGATCTGACCCCGATCACCCCCGGTAATTTTGGCTACTCGGTTTTGCGCACCTCAGCCTTGGGTAAAGAGTTCACTGACTTTATGAACTATTGCGCTGATATCGACTGCGACCTGGAAGGGTTGCACTGCGAGACCGGACCCGGAGTCTGGGAAGCGGCCCTGGCCGCCACCTCAGGGCTCATGGCCGCAGATCGGGCGTCGATTTTTAAGACCATGGCGAAAGGGTATTTTCAGCGTCGCCAGATGATGGCCACTTTCATGGCTAAGTGGTCTATGGACTGTCCAGGCCAAGGTGGGCACCTGCATTTAAGCCTAAGCAATGCTGACGGCGAGAATATTTTCTACGACCCGACCCAAGCCCGGGGCATCTCAGCCCGGCAGCGGCACGCGGTAGCCGGGCTGCAGCGGTACCTGCCCGAATTCCTGATCATGCTAGCCCCCACAGTGAACAGCTACACCCGTCTCGTGAAGGGCGCGTGGGCACCTACCGCCGCCACCTGGGGTATCGAAAATCGCACCGCCGGTATTCGCGTGATCCCCGGCGATCAAAATAGCCAGCGCATAGAGGTTAGGGTGGGTGGTGCCGACGCCAATCCATATCTGGTGGAAGCCGCTGCCCTTGCCGCCATGGAAATTGGCCTAGCCGAGGGCTTGGAGCCCAACGAGCCAGTGGCGGGCAATGCCTACGAAGCTGAGGAACACTTACCCGTGGATTATCATTTCGCCCAAGATCTTGGCCGAGCAGCCGACCGCTTTGCGCAGAGCCAGGCAGCCAGCAGACAATTTGGTGAGGCCTTCGTCTCACATTTCGCCATGAGCCGGCACTGGGAGGCCCGGGAATATCACCGGCATGTGAACAGTTGGCAGCTGCAACGCTATTTTGAGATTGTTTAGGTTTCAACGCCGGAGTGACTTGAGGGTATGACGCTGCATCTGGGTATTTTACAAACGGATTCCGTTCTGGAGGGGTTGCAGGGCCGCTTTGGTGATTACCCGGAAATGTTCGACGCCATCTTTACCGCTGAGGACCCGGATTTACGCATTACCACCTATAACGTGCAGCAGGCGCTGCCGCAAACCCTGGCCTGTGACGCCTATCTGATTACTGGCTGTAAGCTCAGCGTTTATGACGACTTGCCTTGGATTCGGGAGTTGGCCGATTTCGTCAGGCAAGCGATTGCGGCGAAGAAAAAGATACTGGGCATTTGTTTCGGCCATCAGCTCATTGCGCATTTTTTTGGTGGCCTGGTTACGCCAGCGCCGGTAGGCTGGGCCGTGGGCGTGCAATCCAGCAACCTGGTGCAAAAACGGCCGTGGATGGGCAGCGCCGATCAGGTGCCAGAGCAACTGAATTTGGTGTCCAGCCACAAAGACCAAGTGCAGCGTTTGCCCAACGGCGCGCAAGTATTTGCAAGCAGCGACTTTTGTCCGGTGTCGGGATTTACCCTTGGGGACGAAGTGCTGACGATTCAGGGCCACCCGGAACTCAACGCCCAATACTCCGAGGCGCTCATGGGGGTGCGGCGAGAACTGCTGGGTGAAGAGGTTTACCAGGCGGGCATGGACAGTTTGGCAACCCCCACCGACGCTCAGTTGTTCACTCGCTGGATGCTGGCCTTTGTCAGGGGCTATGGTGGTCGGCGGGATGCGGCAAAGCAAAAGCAGGGTCAGCATGGCTAAACCGCCCCGAGGGTTCGCAAGGTTCCTACGCCGGGGCGCCAAACTGCTGAAAAACCCGGGATTGTTACGGCGGGTTCTCAGTCAGGCGATGACTAAGTCCGATCAAGCTGACAGTGGGCCGCTGGCTCAAGTCAAAGAGCAACTGCTGCGACTGATCGCGCTGCTCAAAGCCTATGCCGCGGGCGAGTATCGTGATGTATCCACCCAGACCATGATCGTGGTGGCGGCGGCGGTAGCTTACTTTGTCGTGCCTTTTGACGCGGTACCGGACTTTCTTTTTGGCTGGGGACTGGTTGATGACGCCGCGGTGATCAGCTATGTGGCGGCGCAAATAGCCTCAGAGCTAGCCGCCTTTGCGCGCTGGCAGGAAGCGCAAAAGCAACAGCAGCGCCAAGCGTCCGACAAAAACCTGCCCGCGGAGCCCACCCACGATGACCCTGATTAAGCCTCCCAAGTGGCAGCCTAAGAGCGCGGTATTTGCCGTGTTAGCCAGCCTCTGGCTGTTTGGTCAGCTGACGCTGGTTCAACCCGCGCTGGCGGATCCGGTGCCAACCTCCAATCTTTCTCTGAAATTTCGAGTCTACGTCTTTGGTATGCCTACCTGGTTCGACGGCACCGTGGACGTGACCTTCGACGAGGCCCAGGTCGTGATGACTAGCGTGATCGATAATTTTCTCATCAGTAACTGGCATCGCAGCGAATTGACCTTCAGCCAGTGTAACTATCGGCCCATTCGCTATCACAATAGAGGCTTCAGCCCGGGCTGGAAGTTTGATGACACGGTGGAGTATGACTGGGACGATGGTCTGGCTCACTATCGCGGTGAGCTACAGCGACCCAATCAGACAGTCTCCACGACCCAGGAACTAGAGTACGAGCTTAGTACCCACGCCAGCCAAGGCCGATACGTCGACAAGCTTTCGCAGTTTTTTGTCATGGGCTGTCACTTTGCAGATGAGTCTCAACAGCCCCCCCTGTTGCTGACCTACCTGGATGACACCATTGGGCGCTATCGGGTCCGCGTGGTTGAGCGCGGAACGCAATTGCGTGTTGCGGGCAAGCCATACCAAACCATTGAGGTTCAGTCGGAACCCTTTGAGGCCACGCCGGGCAGTATTCATCGGCGCGTCAACTATTGGCTGGTACCTGAACTGGGTTACTTGCCGGCGCTCATCAAAACGAAACTCGGGCGGCTGCCGTTAAAGGTTCGCCTGACTGACGTGGAGTTAAGCAAAGAATAAGCGACTGCCGGTGCATTAGACCTGTCTTGGCATGTGCGCCACTATCTTTGAGCTGAGCGTGCCTGCCGCTGAGGAACTTCCGGCCCCGGCTGCAGCGGGCACTTCGTATTCAGGGAGCGAGACTGGGATGAGAACGGCGATAGCAACTGAGACAGTAGCTTAGACAGTAGCTTAGATAGTCATTTGGGGAGGAGACTATGGATTTTCATTTTGCGTCGGCTTGGGAACTTGTGGCTGACAAATACCCGAATCGCATTGCCACCATTGCCGACAATAACCCGCTGAGCTGGAAAGACTTCGAGCATCGCGCTGCCTGTATCGCCAGCTTGCTGGAATCCTATGGCCTGGGGCCGGATTCAAAAGCCGGCTTGTATCTGCACAACACTAACGAGTACCAAGAGGCCCAGTTTGGGATATTTAAGATCGGCGGCTGCCCGATCAATGTGAACTATCGCTACAAGTCCGATGAACTGGTGTATTTGCTGGATAACTGCGACGCCGAAGCCTTGTTCTTTCAGTCTTGCTATGCCATGCGGATCTGGGAAATTCGTGACCGACTGCCCAAGGTGAAGGTTTTTGTCCAGATAGATGACAACACCGAAGCACTCCTCAAAGGAGCCGAAGATTATGAACGCGCTATTCGCTCCCACCCGCCACTGCCCAGAAGGGCCCAAGACCCGGAAAGCGTCTACATGCTCTATACCGGCGGCACCACGGGAATGCCCAAGGGCGTCATGTATCCGGCCGGTGCTTTTACAGGGTTCTTGCTTGCTATGGGTGCAGCAGGTCGGGAACTGGAGCCGCCGGCCAATATGGCCGCCCTGAGCGATTTTCTGGATCAGATTAGCGAGCCACCCATAGCGCTTCCGGCCTGTCCACTGATGCACGGCACCGGTGTATGGCTGGGCAGTTTTGCCACCATGCTGCTGGGAGGCACTGTGGTCACCACCTCGAAGCTGGGGCTAAACCCGGATGCACTGCTGACTATGGTGGAACAGCATCGGGTCACGGACATGGTGATTGTCGGCGATGCCTTTGCGCGACCGATTCTCGCGGCGTTAGACGAGGCGGAAAAGCGCGGCACCCCTTACCGCATTGATTCGCTGAAGCAGATTTCCTCCAGTGGCGTGATGTGGAGTCAGGAAATTAAGCAAGGCCTGTTGCGGCATCACGATATGGTGCTGGCCGACGTCATGGGGTCCACCGAGGGCGGAATGGGCAGTTCTGTAACGACTCGGGCAAGCAGCGCCAGCACTGCCAAATTCGAGCTTAACGAAGGCGTCGTGGTGATTACCGACGATGATCGTTTTGTGCAGCCGGGTTCCCGGGAGATGGGTAAGATTGCCACCTCTGCTTTAGTGCCTCTGGGCTATTACAAAGATCCGGAAAAATCCGCGGCCACCTTCCGCGAAGTCAACGGCGTCCGCTACAGCTTTCCCGGTGACTACGCCACGGTAGAGGCCGATGGCACCATTGCCCTGTTAGGCCGGGGCAGCGCCTGTATCAACACCGGCGGTGAGAAAGTGTTCCCGGAAGAAGTCGAAGAGGCGGTGAAACGTCACCGTTCGGTCGAAGACTGCCTGGTGGTGGGTTTGCCCGATGAGCGTTTTGGGCAGCGAGTCGTCGCGGTGACATCGCTCAAGGAAAATGCGTCGGTCAGTGCGGAAGACGTTATCGCGTTTACCGCCGATCATCTGGCTGGCTACAAGCTGCCCAAGCAGGTGCTATTGGTGCCCCAGGTACGTCGCGCGCCGAACGGCAAGGCCGACTACAAATGGGCAAAGGCCACCGCCGAGCAGGGATAAAAACAACACAATGGCTACAAGCGACCATCACAAATAAGGAAAACCTATGACCTCAGACCAAAGCACCGGCCCATTAAGCGGCATTCGCGTAGTGGACCTCACCAGTATGATTTCCGGGCCCGTGGCCACCATGATGCTGGCAGACCAAGGGGCCGACGTAATCAAGGTGGAAGCCTTGCACGGTGATTTGGTTCGCGGCGCCGGCGCTACCCGGGCGGGCGTCACTTCCACTTTTATCTCCTCTAATCGGTCCAAACGCGCGCTGGCCATTGACCTGAAAACTCCCGAAGGAGTCGAGGCGCTGAAGAAGCTGCTGGCCACCGCCGACGTGATGGTGCAGAACTTTCGCCCGGGTGCTATTGAACGTATGGGATTTGGCGAAGAGGTAGTGCGCGGTCTCAAAGAGGACATCATCTACGTTTCCATTAGCGGCTTTGGTGACACCGGGCCCTACGCTCATCAACGAGTCTATGACCCGGTGATACAGGCTTTGTCTGGCCTGGCGGCCATTCAGAGTGATGGCGAAACCGGTCGCCCAAAAATGATTCGCACGATTATTCCGGACAAGACCACGGCGGTAACCGCGGCCCAAGCGATCACCGCCGCTTTGTTCTCCCGGGAACGCATGGGCAAAGGCCAGCACATTAAATTGGCCATGCTCGACACCATGGTGGCCTATCTTTGGCCGGAAGGAATGGGCGGATTTACCTTGGTCGGCAAGGAGGTCAAAAATGCCCGAGCGCAATTGTCGCCGGATTTGATCTTTAAAACTCAGGACGGCTACATCACCGCTGGCGCCATGAGCGACAAAGAATGGAAGGGCATGTGCACTGCGCTAGGCCATCCAGAGTGGTTGGAAGACCCGCGCTTTCTAACCGTCAATGATCGGGCCGTTCATGTCACCGAGCGATTGACCCTTACCGGTGAGGTGTTAGCCACCAACACGTCGGACTATTGGCTGCAGCGGCTGGATGCCGAGGGTGTGCCCTCAGCACCAGTGCTCTCCCGCGAGGAAGTGATCACTCATCCCCAGATTCAGGCCAACGATCTGATCCACGAATACGATCATCCGATTGCAGGTCGCATCCGACAGCCGCGCCCAGCGGCAAAGTTCGACCAAACCCCATCGGGCATCCAGCGCCATGCTCCGGGACTGGGAGAGCACAGCGCCGAGATTCTTGCCGAGCTCGGCTACAGCGTCACCGAGATCGACGGGCTGATTCAGCGCGGCGTGTTAGGCGTGATGTCATCGACGAACTCCTCCTAGTTGTCCAGGGCTAGTTGCCCTGAGGAGGGCCTTCAGGCGGGTTCTGGATTTAGCCGGTTTGTGCCTGACTTATGCGACTCAAACGGTCGCGGCGACCGCCCACGGCGATGAAGAAGGGACCCAGACAACAAAAGAACATCAGTCCTGCCAGTACCAAAAAGGCCATTTGGTAGCTGCCGGTCTGGTCGTAAATCAGTCCGGCGATAGGGGACGCCAGCAGGGCCCAGGGCATTTCGACAAACCGTAACAGCCCGGCCGCAGCACCGAAGGAGCGGCTGCCCAGGGTGCTGGAAATGGCGAAGGTTCGCAGGGGAGACATGCCTGAGTAGCCGAGCCCGTAGAGACAACCGGCTAACACCGCGGCAAAGAGGGTGCTGGCGAGGCTGAACAACAGCAGTGCCAGCCCCTGGCAAATCAGGGCCATCCAGATGCTAACCCGTGCACCCAGATAGTCGGACAGCCATCCCACCACGGGTTTCCCCAGGGCGGCAAGTAGAGCGGTGAGCGACAGCACCTGGGCGGCCTGACCGCCGTCCAAACCAATGTCTTGCAGGTGCGAAAACAAATGCAGCATGAGCGCCGCAAAAACGCAGAACATCGAGCCAAAAATGACGCTGATGGCCCAAAATCCTTTGTGTTTCAGCAGCCCCTTGGTGGTCCAAATTACGTCATCCTCTTCGATTTCGACCATTTCCTGTGGGTTCGCATCCACGTAGCCGCGGCCATCTCGCACCTCGCCGATTTCTTCTGGGCGGTCTCGCATGAACAGGTACAGGATCGGGAACAGCACAATCGCTATGGTGGCGCTAAAAACGAGGTAGGCGTTGCGCCAGTCGATGGCTTCAATCATGGCGTTGACCAGAGGCGGCATGACAATGCCCGAAACGGACGCTCCCATGACGGCAAATGCGATGGCACGTCCGCGCCAGTGGTCGAACCAATTAATAACCGAGCGATGCCAAACCTGACCGCCCATGGTGGCCATACCCAGACCCAAACAGACGCTGACCACAAAGTAGAACTGAATGAGGTCCGACACGTAGGTCAGCATCAGATAGGAAGCAGAAACCAAGCCTACGCCGAAAAGCATCACTTTTTTCGGTGATCCCGTGTCTAGGTACTTGCCCAGATAGGGGGCCACCAAAGCGCCAGTGATCACTGCGCAAGAAAAGCCCATAGAAATGCTGAAGCGGTTGCCGTCGTCCAGGCTGTTGGCCAAGTGGGGTAGAAATAACCCCCTCGAGTAGGAATAAAAGCCGGTGCCAAGAAAGCCCAGTAATGCTGAAACAGCAACGATTATCCAACCGTAGAACAGCGGTTTTTTTGCGGTCTGCTTGGTCTCGGAACTGCTAATGAGGCCTCCAACGTTCAAAAAACCTGGCAAACAAACTTTCGCCAGTGCAATAGGGGTTGAGCTAACCACTAAGCATAACTCAGATTGAGGACCAGGTGGGACATGCCGGGCTTGGCTGTTTTTTCCTATTGCAGGGTTCTTCTTACCAGCCTCTGGCAGAGCAGCGGCTGCCATCGGCGCACAGTCAATGTTCCGCGGCTATTTCACCTCAGATCACGGTGATAGACTCTGGCCCGTTTTAGCTGCAAACCAAACTCGGAGGAGAGAGCGCCATGGCGATGCAACACACGCCCTTATTGATGTCCAATATTCTTGATCGCGGGGCGAAAGTGGCGCCCAACGAAGAAATCGTCACCCTGACCGAAAACGGCGTACGCCGGCAAACCTACAAAGAGACTCGGGATCGCTCCCACCAGTTGGCTCATGCCTTGGCCGGTGCTGGCATCAAGGTTGGCGACCGGGTGGGCACCTTTATGTGGAACGGCTCCCGGCACTTAGAGGCCTACCATGCCTGCGCAGGTATGGGCGCGGTGCTGCATACCCTGAACGTGCGTTTGTCCGAGAAGGACTTGGAATACATCATCAACCATGCACAAGACCAGATCATCATCGTTGATGCTGACGTACTGCCTTTGCTGGAAAATCTGCAGGGCAAAATCCCGACGGTTCGGCAAGTTGTGGTGGCAACGGAAGAAGGCTTCGAGGGCTGGACAACAGCGCTGCCGGATGCCATCGATTACGAAGCGTTTATTGCCGGTCAGCCCACGGATTACGAATGGCCGCAAATCAACGAAAATTCCCCCATGGGTCTTTGCTACACCAGCGGTACTACGGGGAATCCAAAAGGCGTCGAGTACGAGCATCGGTCACAGTACCTGCACACCCTCACCCAGTGCATGACCGACTCCATGGGGCTTTCTGGCACGGATACGGTCTGCGGCATCGTGCCCATGTTCCATGCCATGGGATGGGGTATTCCTTGGTCTGCGCTGATGCTGGGCTGTAAGCAGGTATTGCCCCATCGATTCATGGATCCGGCGCGCTTGATTGAGCTGATGGCCAGTGAAAAGGTCACGCTCTCGGCGGGTGTGCCAACCATCTGGCAGGGGGTAAAAGGGCTGTATGAGGCCAATCCCGGCGCCTACGATCTGTCGTCGCTGTCTCGTCTGACCTGTGGCGGCAGTTCACCGCCGCCGTCGTTGATACGCTGGTTCTGGGATGAACTGGGCGTGGAGATGATTCAGGGCTGGGGTATGACGGAGACGTCGCCTCTGGCAACGCTGTCTCGGCGGGTTATGAAGCGCTCGCAACTATCCCTGACCGAGGATGCTCAGTTTGAAAACGTCGCCAAGGCTGGCCAGTTGATGCCCGGTTTGGAGCTGGACATTTTCGACGAGGACTTCAACCGGCTGCCTCACGACGGCGAGACCGTTGGCGAGATTTTGGTGCGCGGTCCGTGGATTTGTTCCGAGTATTTTAATAATCCCCAGCCAGACAAGTTCCACGACGGTTGGTTGATCACCGGCGACGTTGGCAAGATTGATCCTGAGGAATACCTGATTATCGCCGACCGCTCCAAAGACCTCGTAAAAAGCGGCGGCGAGTGGATATCCTCTGTTGACTTGGAAAATCACATCGTCGGCGTCGACGGCGTTGCCCAGGCCTGTGTGGTTGCCCAGCCGCATCCCAAGTGGGATGAACGACCGGTAGCCCTAGTCATCACTGAGGCGGGTAAGGAAGTTAGCGAACAGGCCATTTTGCAGCACTGTGAAAGCGCCTTCGCCAAATGGCAGTTGCCCGACGAAATCTTATTCGTTGACGCGATACCGCTGACGTCTACGGGCAAGATGGATAAAAAAGTGGTGCGGGCGGATCTGGAAGCCAAAGGCTATCAGCTGCCTTCGTTGCGCAGCGAAAGCGCCGGATAAGTCCAAGCCTGAGGTTGACCGCAGCACGCTACTTCCAGGGGGACGCAAATGTTCGACAGCACTTACAATTCTGCCTGCGATGTGTCGAGTCTGGACGACCGATTCGATCCTTCTTTATCCGCCCAGCACAGTGCGGATCCTTTTGCATGCCCCTGTTGCGCCAATGTATTTGCAGAAACCCTGCGATTGAGCGGAGTGGATTTGGCGGAACAGGCGCAACGCCTGCCAAAAGTGCCGGATCCAGCCGCCGCCGCACCGGTGCTGGTGGTTGGTGCACAAATCATCACCATGAATGCTGCAGCGTCCGCAGCAGAAGCCATGCTGGTTGAAAACGGCCGTATTGCGTGGATTGGTCACTTGACGGATTTGCCCGAGGCAGCGGCGGGCGTTGAGCGCTTAGACCTTAGCGGTAAAGTGGTGGTGCCAGGTTTTGTAGAACCGCACATGCACCTGCCGCCCCTGGCCATGCTCCACGGCTTTTCCAATATCGGTCCAAATCGCTTTGCGACCAGCGGGGCCGCATTGGCTCAACTGGCTGAGGATGCGGCAAAAACCCCACCGGGGGATTGGGTGGTGGGGCGTCAATTCGATCCCTCCTTGCAAACCGGGCCAGCGTATCTGACGAAAGACCTGTTGGATCAGGTTAGTACCGATCACCCGGTCTTTGTCTACAACACGTCCCTGCACCTGGGTTACTGCAATTCCGTAGCGCTAAACATGGCCGGAATTGACGCCAGCACGCCAGATCCCGAAGGAGCAGAAATCGGCCGGGACCAGGAAGGCAATCCCAACGGCGTGCTTAAAGCCGGGCCGGCTATGGCCCTGGTGGTACGGCATAACACCGCCCTGAAACAAGGCAACATTGCTGAAGACTGTCTGAGCGTGCTTGGCCAGGCTAACGCCGTGGGGATAACCACACTGTGCGACCAAGGAACTGGCATGTTTCAGGGCGTTAAAGAGCTGGACGTATACCGGAGTATGCGCGACAGCGGCCGCATGACCGCGCGTTTTCGCTACAGCGTCGGTCAGGCCATGGCGGATCGCTGGGATGAAGCCAATCTGACCTGGGGCGAAGGGGACGAATGGGTTCGACGCACGGGCTGGAAAATTGTATCTGACGGCTCTAATCAGGGGCGCACAGGATTACAGCGTGAGGCATTTTTAGGTTCTGAGGGCGAAGACGTTCGCGGCATGGCCTATATAGAAAAAGATGAGCTGGACGCGGCGGTAGAGCGGCGTTTACGGGAAGGCTGGGCGGTCTGCGTTCACGCCAACGGCGATGCGGCCATCGACCGCGCCCTGGACGCCTTCGCGAAAGCCAAGGCCAATGGGCTGGATCCGGCCGCTAAACGCTGCCGTATCGAACACTGCAGTATTCTGCACGACGAACAGATAGAAAAAATGGCCGAGCTTGGCCTGTCGCCCAGTTTTTTAATTGGCCACGTGCACTACTGGGGTAAAGCCTTTGTTGAGGACATTTTTGGCCTGGAGAAGGCATCCAAGCTGGATCGCACCGGCGCATGTGAAGATCGAGGCATACGCTGGACCTTGCACTCTGATGATCCGGTAACCGAAATGGATCCACTACGCTGCATGGAAAACGCCGTGGTGCGTAACATGTGGCGCAGCGATGAGCTGCTGGCTCCGGAGGAGCGCGTGTCTGCGGCAGCAGCACTGCGGGCCATGACCATTGACGCCGCCTGGCAGTGCCATTCAGATCATGAAGTAGGCAGCCTGGAAACCGGAAAATTCGCGGACTTCGTCGTGCTGGCCCACGATCCGCTTACCGTGGCGCCAGAAACTTTAGCGAGCATTCAGGTTCTAGAGACTTGGGTTGGCGGCAAGCGAGTGTTTGCGTCGTCAGATTAGCCGCGGTCTTGGCACTCGGTCATCATGAGTTGCGGTGTGCCTTGGCTGCAGCCCCGTCTGAACGAACTTGGTATAACCAACAGTATTATAGGAACCAGTATGGAATTTAATAACCGCGTCACTCAATTGCTGGGTATCGAGACTCCCATCGTGCAAGCACCCATGGGCTGGATTGCCAGATCCCAGCTAGCCTCCGCGGTGTCGAATGCAGGTGGCCTGGGAATTATCGAGACCTCCTCCGGGGAGCTAGACGCGATTCGCGAAGAAATTCTAAAAATGCGTACCCTCACCGACAAACCCTTTGGTGTGAATGTAGCCCAGGCGTTTGTTCGCGATCCGGATATCGTCAATTTCATCATCGACCAAGGCGTTAAGTTCGTGACTACCTCTGCGGGCAATCCCCAGCGCTACACCGAACAGCTCAAATCTGCCGGGCTTACGGTTTTTCATGTGGTGCCCAGTCTGAGTGCTGCGGTGAAGGCGGTAGAATGCGGCGTTGATGGCTTGATTGTTGAGGGTGGAGAAGGCGGCGGCTTCAAAAACCCCCAGGAGGTAGCCTCCATGGTGTTGCTGCCGTTAGTCCGATCGAAAGTCGACGTGCCCATTATTGCAGCTGGGGGATTCTTGGATGGAAGCACCATGGCTGCGGCTTTTGCCCTTGGTGCCGAGGCCGTACAGATGGGTACCCGCATGGTTTCTGCGGCGGAAAGTCCGGTGCACGACAACTGGAAAAACGCCATTGTTAATGCCGCCGAGACCGATACCGTGTTCTTGAATCGAGCCCATTCACCGGCCCTGCGAGCCATCCGCACGGAAAAAACCAGTCAGCTTGAGTTTTCCTCAGACAACGTCATGGGGGAATTTGGCAAGGCAACAGATCTCTATTTTGGCGGCGACATGGAAGCCAGCATTGCTCTTACTGGCCAGGTGGCCGGGCGAATTGATTTCGTAAGGCCCGTGGCTGAGATCATCGCCGAAGTCCGACAGGAGTTTTTTACCGTGATGAATGCCATGGCCAAGCAGTATTTGTAGGATTGGTCATGGGTCAGCGCTCAAGCCACAGCCGTTTTAACGTGAGCGTATCCATTGCGGCGATGCTGCTGCTCGGATTTGCCGTGGCCATGGCGACCGGCTGCAGCCACTCGGCGCCAAACACCTCGACCCCAAGCAGCTCGATTGGAGAGTCAGCCGAGCCGGGGGATTTTTCCTACCTAGGGCTCACCCTGGAACAAGCGCGGATTGCCGCCCGGGAACGAGGTCGGCGGTTCCGCGTGGTCAAGATAGACGGCATGGATTTGGCGGTTACCTACGACTTTATACCGGGCCGTATCAATGCCGAGGTCGTCGACCAAGTGGTGGTGGCCTTCAGCGTAGAAGGGTGTGGTCCTGGAGCGCGGACCATGCAGGTGTGCGGCTCGGAGTGATGCACCCTTGCTACCGCTAGCGTTGATAGCGCAAAGCCTGGCCGTAGGGGCCATCCAGCACGCTCTGGCCGTCGTAACGCTGATGGCCATTCACCCAGGTGCCGGTAATGCGGTGTTTGAACGGATAGCCGCTAAAAGGGCTCCAGCCGCATTTGCTCAGCACGGGTTCTTCGACGCCGTCCGGGTTTGGCCCGATTAAGGTGAAATCGGCGAAATAACCTTCCCGCAAAAATCCGCGTTCCGCCACCTGATACAAAATTGCTGGGGCGTGAGAAGTCTTGCGCACCACTTGTTCAATGCTAAATGTGCCGTCTGCTACCCGCTCCATCAGCGATACCAGGGCATGTTGCACTAGCGGCAACCCTGCCGGCGCTCCAGCGTACTTGCGGCTTTTTTCTTCCAGGGTATGTGGGGCGTGATCTGTTGCGATGACATCAATGCGATCTTCCGCAACGGCCTGTAGCAGAGCGGCTCGGTCTTGTGCTGTTTTGATCGCCGGGTTGCACTTAATGAATGCGCCGCGTTGGGCGTAATCGTCTGCGCTGAAAAACAGATGATGAACACAGGCCTCTGCGGTAATGCGCTTGTTTTCCAACGGCCCGGTGTCAAAGAGCTGCATTTCTTTGGCGGTGGTCAAATGCAGGACGTGGAGTTTGGTGCCGTACTTCTTTGCCAAGCCAACGGCCAGCGAACTGGAGGCATAGCAGGCATCCACGGAACGAATATTGGGGTGTTCGCCAAAGGGTACATCTTCCCCGTATTTGGCAGCGGCGGCCGCTTCAGCCTCAAGAATCATAGGCGTACTTTCGCAGTGGGTGGCCACCAATAAGTCCGTTGCCGCAAAAATGCCTTCCAAGGTTGTCTGGTCGTCTACAAGCATGTTGCCGGTGCTAGCGCCCATGAAGATTTTGATACCGCAGGTCAGGCCAGGGTCGACGCTTTTCACCGCCTCAAGATTGTCGTTAGTTGCGCCCAAATAAAAGCCGTAATTGGCAGCGGAGCAGTTGGCTGCGCGCTCGCGCTTGTCGATCAAAGCGCTCTGAGAAATAGTAAGCGGGTTGCAGTTTGGCATTTCCATGTAGCTCGTGATGCCGCCAGCCACAGCGGCTGCGGATTCAGTACGAATGTTGCCTTTGTGCTCGAAGCCGGGTTCGCGGAAGTGCACTTGGTCATCAATCATGCCGGGAATGAGGTAGGCGCCCTGGGCGTCAAAGACCTTGGCATCGCCCGGTGCGGGCACATTAATGCCCTTAATACGCTCGCCTTCGATGACAAGATCCCCTTCGGTTATGATGCCCTCGTTGACGATTCTGGCGTTAACAATACGTTGATTCATGATTGGATTTTTACCTCGGCTTCGATTTCTACGGGTACGCTAAAGGGCAATTCTGCCATGCCCACGGCGGATCTGGCGTGGCTGCCAACGTCAGGTCCGAAAATCTGCAAAATTCTGTCAGAGCACCCGTTGATTACCCCTGGGATGCTATTGAAGCCCGGCGCTGTGTTAACCATGCCAAAGACGCGCAGCCACTTGGAGATTCGATCCAGGTCGCCAAGATATGCCTGCAGGCTTGCGCACAGGCCGAGAGCAATAGTGCCAGCAATGGCGTAAGCCTCCTCGGCACTGACCTGATCGCCCACTTTGCCGAAAGGTCCGCACATGCGTCCGCCCAGATCCGTGGGTACGTGCCCCGATAGATAGAGGTGATCGCCATCAGCTCTGACCAAATCAAAGGGCAGGTTAGCGGTGTTCATCGGCTGGGGCAGTTCCAGACCCAGTTCGGTTATGCGCTGTTCAATACTCAAAATGTTGTTCTCAACGGCGGTGCTATGTCTCGGCAGGTCGTGAACTCCGCGTCGCTATGCCATGGGCCTGCATCATTACAGTAGCGGGCACTATAGAAGGTTCCTCGGGTGGTTACATCTCAGTTTTCGGCCGCGCATCCTGCGCCAGGCACCAAATTGCCGGACAAATGACAGGAATGATGGTCAGTACTTGTCCGAGGCCAATCATGTTCCGCTGACCTGGGCTGCGGCATACTAGAGCGATGAACAAAGTACCGGAAATTAGCACGCCAACTGGGGCCCATGGGTCGCCTGAGCAAAGCGCCCCTCACCAAGCGGTATTGCAGGGTCTACAAAGCCTGCTGCCAGCCACCAGTATCATCACCGATGACGCGGGTTTGCGCCCCTACGAAACCGATGGTCTCACGGCCATTCGGGAAATGCCCTGGGTTGTGGTCCTGCCAGAAACCGAAGCTCAGGTAGCTGCTGTGGTGCGCTGCTGCGCCGAACACGGGGTGCCGGTGATTCCGCGGGGTGCCGGTACTGGATTGTCCGGCGGGGCCCGGCCCCATGCCCAGGGCGTGGTGCTGGGACTGTCGAAAATGGCTCGCATTGAAAAAATCGACGTGGCCAATCGTGTAGCCGTTGTGCAGCCCGGCGTGCGCAACTTGGCCATCAGTCAGGCCGCCGAAGAGTATGGCCTGTATTACGCACCGGATCCTTCCTCGCAAATTGCCTGCAGCATTGGCGGTAACGTAGCTGAGAACGCAGGAGGCGTGCACTGCCTCAAATACGGACTAACCGTGAATAACGTGCTGGGCGTTCGTGTGGTGCTTGCCGACGGCAGCATTGCCGAGTTGGGCGGCACTTTATACGACAACCCCGGACCCGACTTGCTGGCCCTGTTATGCGGCTCCGAGGGCATGCTGGGCATTGTCACTCAGGTCACCGTGGCTCTGCTGCCCGTGCCTGAAACCAAAGCAGTTCTGTTAGCCGGCTTTTCCCAGGTGGTGGATGCGGGCAATGCGGTGGCGGATATTATTGCTGCCGGCATCATTCCTGCGGGTATGGAAATGATGGACAGGCTGGCGGTTCAAGCGGCGGAGGCTTTTGCCAAGGCTGGATACCCCTTGGATGCCGAGGCGATTTTGATCATCGAACTGGACGGAGCCGAAGCCGAGCTGAGCACGCTGACCCAAGACGTGACCGAGCTATTGAAACGCAACGGCGCTTATCAAATCGACCAAGCCCACGACGCCTCCACTCAAGCGCGGCTGTGGAAGGGGCGAAAGTCGGCGTTTCCTGCAGTCGGTCGTCTGTCCCCAGATTATTTGTGCATGGATGGCACCATTCCGCGTAAGGCTTTGCCCTCGGTGCTGTCTGAAATCGATGCCATCTCGCAACGCTTTGGTCTGGCCGTTGCCAACGTCTTTCATGCTGCGGACGGAAACCTGCACCCGCTTATTCTTTTTGAC
>CAZWQK010000006.1:15045-16759 GCA_964635835.1 uncultured Pseudomonadales bacterium | reverse complement strand
CAAGGACACCCAGGTACGAGCGCTAACCACAAAATGATCCAACAGACGGATCTCTACTTGCTCCAACAGCGCCGATAGTGAGCGGGTTAAGGCAATGTCAGCCTGGCTAGGTTCCGCATTCCCCGATGGGTGGTTATGACAGACGATAACAGCAGCGGCATTAAGCTCTAAGCCGCGCTTCAAAACCTCTCTGGCATGAACGTGAGTTCGATCAATGGAGCCGCGAAACAGCACGTCGAAACCGAGCTGCTCATGCTTTGCGTTCAAAAACAAACAGGCGAAAGCCTCGTGAGGCAAATGCCCCATGCGCTTACGCAGGTAGCCGCCAACGACATCGACATCGGCAAATTTCTGAGCTTGTATCAAGGTTGATTCAGCGTCGCGGGCAGCAATTTCCTGTATCGCCTTAATAAGAGTTGCCTTGGCCAGTCCTATCCCCCGAACTTTCACCAGTTTTTGCAGGGGTGCGGACAGCACGCCAGAGATGCCGCCAAACTCCGACAGCAGGCGCCGAGCCAGCTGTACGGCGTCTTCTCCGGGCAGCCCACTCACCAGGCAAATGGCCAGCAACTCTGCGGTGGACATTTGGCCTGCCCCATACCGGCTCAAACGGGCACGCGGCTGTTCTTCGGCAACCCAGCTAGCGATAACGCTGGCCGCAGCTTCGGTGTTACCCTTACGTTCTTGACTGGGCAAAGATTGCTCAGCGGGCTTTGCAGTCATTTTTTGCAGCCTTATTTGCAACTTTGATTATTCGTTCGCGCACCACACTGGGGAAGGGGTCATGCCCAATACGACGTTAAACCTTTCTGGCAAACACATTCTGCTTGGCGTGAGCGGGGGTATTGCTGCGTATAAAACCCCCATGCTTGTGCGCCAGCTCGTACAGGCCGGTGCGCTGGTTCAAGTTGTTATGACCGAGAACGCCCATCACTTTGTCACCCCGACCACACTCCAAGCGGTCAGCGGCCATGCCGTGCGCGACGACCTGTGGGATCAGGCTGCGGAAGCCGCAATGGGCCACATTGAGTTGGCCCGATGGGCAGACCATATTTTAATTGCCCCTGCCACCGCCGGGACCATTTCACGCTTGGCCAACGGTGACGCCTCTGACCTGCTCACCACCCTATGTCTGGCCAGCAGTGCCCCGATGAGCCTTGCGCCGGCCATGAATCAGCAAATGTTTGCCCATCCCGCCGTGCAGCGGAACCTCGCCACATTACAATCTGACGGCTGGCAGATCATCGGGCCCGACAGCGGCGATCAGGCTTGCGGAGATAACGGCCCTGGGCGCATGAGTGAACCCGAAACGCTGGTTCAAGCGCTGAGCGCGAGTGCGGTTGAACCCGTTTTGGGTCCCATGAGCGGACAAACGCTGATGATTACAACGGGCCCAACCCGAGAAGCCATCGATCCAGTGCGCTACATCAGCAACCACAGCTCTGGTCTTCAGGGCTTGGCTATTGCCGAGGCCGGCAGACAGGCTGGCGCCAAGGTAATCTTGATTGCCGGGCCCGGCGTGGCTGAATGCCATGCCGACATCACTCGCATTAACATCATCAGCGCTGAAGAAATGTACGACAGCGTGCACCAGCATCTGCCCGGGACAGATCTTTTTATTGGTGTCGCCGCCGTAGCCGACTATCGACCTGCAACGGCCCAACAGCAAAAAATAAAGCGCCACGCCCAAGCCGACAATTCGCCCCAGCTGCCC
>CAZWQK010000006.1:0-15035 GCA_964635835.1 uncultured Pseudomonadales bacterium | reverse complement strand
AAATCCGGACATCATCGCATCGGTGGTGCAGGCCGGGCAGGCTAAAATGGTGGTGGGCTTCGCTGCGGAAACCAACGACGCCCTGCCAAACGCCAGAGAAAAGCGCCAGCGCAAGGGCCTCGACGCCATTGTGGTCAATGACGTGTCCGATCAGCGCATTGGTTTTAATAGCACCGATAACGCGGTGACGTTGATTCATGCTGACGGCGAAGTAGATTTTGGGATTCAGCCTAAAACCGCCATTGCAGAGCAGCTGATTTCCCAGCTGGTAGCTTTGTTGCAGCAGAAATTTCAGTCTTAGGGCTATGCAGGCCCGGGCACCAGCATCTGTACCGAAGATAAATGCACCGAAGATAAACGTACCGAAGATCAACCCAGTGAAAAAGGACCGCTTTTAGACCATGAGCGAAAACGCACCCAAGCCCACCATCGACCCCGGTATTTTTCGGGCCTACGACATTCGCGGCATCACTACCCAAAACCTGACCGAAGACGTGGTGTACTGGATCGGTCGCAGCTTTGCGGCGGCGGCCCTTGGGGAAAACCAATCCACCGCCGTGGTTGGGCGTGACGGCCGTCTATCCAGCCCGGGACTAGAAGAGTCGTTAACGAGGGGTTTGTGTGACGGCGGCATGAACGTCATCAGCGTGGGTCTTGTACCCACACCCGTACTTTATTTTGCGACCTACGCGCTAGAGACCGGGACGGGGATCATGATCACCGGAAGCCATAATCCACCGGAATACAATGGCCTGAAGATGATGATCGGCGGGACAACGCTGGCGGAAGAGCGCATCCAGTCGCTGTTGGCTAACCTACAAAACGACACGCTTACCGACGGGCAAGGACAGCGCTCCAGTGTCGACATCGTGCCGAAATTTACCTCAGACCTGCTCTCGGTTTGCAAACTGGAGAGACCGCTGAATGTCGTGGTTGATTGCGGCAATGGCGTAGCCGGTGGGGTAGCCCCAGCAATTCTCGAGGCGCTTGGCTGTCAGGTGACGCCTTTGTTTTGCGAGGTAGACGGGCACTTCCCCAACCACCATCCCGATCCCGCCGAACCGGAAAACCTCCAGGACCTGATCGGCAAAGTTACCGATATCGGCGCCGATATCGGCCTTGCCTTTGATGGCGACGGCGATCGTCTGGGCGTTGTAACGCCTCGGGGGGAAATCATTTGGCCGGACAAACTCATGATGCTTTTCGCTGAGGACATCTGCGCCAGACACCCGGGCGAAACCGTTATTTTCGATGTGAAATGCAGCCGCCATTTGCCAGCGGTGATTCAGCGAGCCGGCGGTAAACCGCTGATGTGGAAAACTGGACACTCCCACATCAAGGCGAAAATCAAAGAAACCCACGCGCCCCTTGCCGGTGAATTCAGCGGGCACCTTTGCGTCACGGAAAACTGGTACGGATTCGACGACGCAATTTTTGCCGCTGCACGCCTTCTCACGTTGCTCAGCCAAGGAACTGAGAGCGCAGATCAGCGCTTTGACAAGTACCCGGTCACCGTGACCACAGCAGAAATCAAAATCCAAACCACCGAAGAGCACAAATTTACGGTGATGGAAGCCTTGGCCAAAACGGCGGACTTTGGCGATGGCGCCTTAACTCGAATCGATGGCATACGCGTGGACTTCAACGATGGCTGGGGGCTCATACGACCATCTAACACCAGCCCTGTGCTGTCGCTGCGCTTTGAAGCAGACCATGATGAGGCGCTAAGCAGAATCCAAGAAGTGTTCCAAAAGCAGTTGCAGCAGGTTGACCCAGAGCTCGCCTTTCGCTGACTCAACCCGCTGGCAATGGGATCTCGCTTCCGGGAAGCCATCGCTTTCATTCTTGAACCACCCACCTAAGATTGGTATCGAAAATTAGGAGCATGCGCAGACCGATGACCGCAGCAAACGACAACATCACGAGCCAGGTACTCACCGAGGCGCTTCCCTACATTCGGCGCTTTCACGGCACCACGGTGGTCATCAAATATGGCGGCAACGCCATGACCGAGGATGCACTGAAGGACAGCTTTGCCGCAGACGTCGTATTGATGAAGCTGGTCGGCATTAATCCTGTGGTCATTCACGGCGGCGGACCTCAAATCGGCGAGCTGCTGCAGCGACTGAACATCGAATCTAAGTTCGTTAACGGTATGCGGGTCACCGACTCGGCTACCATGGACGTGGTCCAAATGGTTCTCGGCGGCTTGGTAAATCCGGACATCGTGTCGCTCATTAATACCCACGGCGGACGTGCCGTTGGCATTACCGGCAAGGACGACAACATGATCCAAGCGAAAAAAATGCCCATGACCATGGCGTCCAGCGATGCAGGGGCCAGCGCCCCAGAGATCATCGACATCGGCCACGTTGGCAGTATCACCAAAGTGCAGGTCGACCTGCTCGATTCACTGGTGCAGTCTGAATTCATTCCCGTCATTGCCCCAATTGGCGTGGGCCAGCACGGCGAGTCATACAATATCAACGCGGACATCGTCGCTGGCGCCGTGGCCCAGGCTCTGGCGGCGGAAAAGCTTGTTCTGCTCACCAATACGCCGGGCATTTTGGACGCCAAAAAGGAAACGATATCGTCCATCGAAAAAACCGAGGTGGAGGCGCTGATCGCCGACGGCACCATTAGCGAAGGCATGCTGCCTAAAGTGGAGTGCGCGTTAGATGCAGTTTCTCAAGGAGTTAATAGCGTCACCATCGTTGACGGCCGCGTGCCTCATGCCCTGCTGCTGGAAGTTTTTACCGACTCAGGTGTTGGCACCCAAATCCTGAGCCAGCGAGCCACCAGCACGGACACCTAAAATGCCCAGAACCAGCCGAAAGCCAGAAATTCTGCAGGCCTTAGCCCACATGTTGGAGGCAAATCCCGGCGGCAAAATCACCACCGCTAAACTGGCTCAAGAGGTCGGGCTGTCCGAAGCGGCTCTTTACCGGCACTTTCCGAGTAAGGCAAAAATGATCGAGGGCTTAATTGAGTTCACCGAAGAAACGTTATTCTCCCGAATGAACCGCATTGCCAAGGAAAGCCGCAGTCAGGAAAGTAAGTGTCACGACACCCTGCTTTTGCTGCTCACCTTCATTGAACGCAATCCAGGTTTTGCGCGGCTGTTTGTGGGCGATGCGCTGCAGGGCGAGACCGAGCGACTACGAGCGCGCATGCGACAGCTGCTGGATCGAATTGAAACCCAGCTACGGCAAATTCTTCGGGAGCTGGCGCTAGAGACGGATCCGTTGCCGGGCAATCAACCTGCGGTTCTGGCGCGAGTTTTAATGACGCTGGCAGAGGGGCAAATTGCCCAGTTCGTGCGCAGCGACTTTAAGCAGCAGCTAACGGATCAATGGGACGATCATTGGCAGATCGTAAGGCGCGGCGTATTTGGCGCCTAGGAGCCAGCGGCTAGATAACAGTGCTGATCCACATAGGCGCTCATGGCGGCTAGCGCAGACTGCAGGGATGGCTCTTCCGCCAGATAGGCCAGCACGTCACTGACATGCGCGATACTAATCACCGGCGCCCCGAGTTCTGCAGCCAATGTCGAAACCGCGGTCTGCGGCGACCCTGCAGAATCCGCATTGGTGGCTTCCGCTCGATCCATGGCAATTACTGCCCCGACAATTGAGGCCTCTTCTGGATTAATAAACGCGGCTGCCTCGCGAATGGCCTTACCCGAAGTCAGCACATCGTCCAGCATCAGCACGCGACCCCGGACCGGCGCACCCACCAACAGGCCACCCTCGCCATGAGCCTTGGCTTCCTTGCGATTGTAGGCAACGCCCACGTCCACTCCCTGCTCGGCCAACGCTAGCGACGTGGCCACCGCAATTGGAATGCCCTTGTAGGCAGGCCCGAACAATAAGTCGAACTTAACCTGAGACTGAACGATGGCGCGGGCATAGGCTCGGCCAAGGGTAGCGAAAGCCGCGCCCGAAGCCACCGAGCCCAGGTTGAAGAAATAAGGACTTTGACGACCGGACTTCAGCGTAAATTCGCCGAACTTCAAGACGTTCTGCTCGATCAGAAAGCGGATGAACTCGGATCTATCGGACGTTGATTTTGCAGTCATTGGCGGCTCTCGGTCAGTAATTTATTCAACTTGTGGTTACAGTCTGGCGCCTCAGACCTCGGCCAAGGCAGCCTGCTGCAGCGCCAGTAATTGCTCGGTGCCTTGTTCGGCCAGATCAATTAGGGAAGCCAGCTCCGTTTTGGTAAAGGGCGCTGCCTCACCGGTGCCCTGCAGCTCAATAAAGCCATCACCCAGTCGCACCACGTTCATGTCGGTTTCTGCGTTGGAATCCTCGGCATAGTCCAAATCCAGCACCGGCTGCCCTTGGTAAATCCCAACGCTGACGGAAGACACAAAACCCACCAGAGCGTCCTCAGCGGGAATGCTCTTAATGGCGTCCGCCAGCGCCAGAGCTCCACCGGTTATCGAGGCGGTTCGCGTGCCCCCATCGGCTTGAATGACATCGCAATCAATGCGGATCGTGCGCTCGCCCAGTTTTTTCATATCCACCATGGCCCGCAGCGACCGGCCAATTAAGCGCTGGATTTCCACGGTGCGGCCATTTTGCTTACCTCTCGCTGCCTCGCGATCATTGCGGGTATTGGTGGCGCCAGGCAGCATGCCGTATTCCGCGGTGACCCACCCCTCACCGCGCCCGCGCAAAAAGCCGGGGACGGAATTTTCCACCGAGGCGGTGCAGATCACCTTGGTGTCACCGAACTCCACCAGCACTGATCCTGCAGCATGCTTGGTAAAACGTCGGGTAAAACGGACGGCGCGAAGTTCGTTGGTGGCTCTTCCACTGGGTCGCATAGGGTCTCCTGGTTTGAATTAGATGCGCTCCGGCCCTAGGTTTGCAGACCCGCAGTGAGTCATGCAACGTCTTCGGCCTGAAGCGTGCCGAACCGTAAGGAAGTTCGCATACCGACACAACCGAAATTTGCCGCCAAGCATGACATCGGTTTAGCGGCAGATACGGTAGACTGCCTACCCCGCGTCACCGACAGATTTCCATGACCACCATGTTCAGCATGACCGGCTTTGCCCGAGCCGAAACTCAAACCCCGGACTACCAGCTGGTGTGGGAGCTCAAAACCGTCAATCATCGCTACCTGGAAACCGCGTTTAAGCTACCGGAACCCCTGCGCGGTCTGGAACACGCCCTGCGAGACACCGTCAGGTCGCAGGTAAATCGGGGCAAACTAGACGCGACCCTTAAGCTCGAAGGCGGGCAGGGCTCAGGTTCGCTGTCAGTCAATCACGGGCTGCTGAAAAGTCTGATTAACAGCGCCGAAGAAATTGCCCGGCTGGCACCCAACGCAACACCCCTCAGTCAAAGCCAGCTGATGTCTTGGCCCGGCGTGCTTACCCCATCAGACAATCAACTAGACGAGCTGACTCAGGCAGCGCTGGCGCTTTTCGAGGTCGCACTCAAGCAACTGCTGGACAGTCGCGCCGAGGAGGGCGAAAAGCTTGGCCGGCTGCTGCTGGCCAATTTGGATGCCATGGCCGCCCAGCTCGAGGTGTTGCAACCACTCATTGACGATCTCCCGAAACTGCAACAACAGCGGCTGCAGGAGCGGTTAGACGCCTTGGCTGTCAAGGTCGAGGACGATCGTATGGCCCAAGAAGTTGCCTTGTTAGCGCAAAAAGCCGACGTTCGGGAAGAGCTAGACCGTCTAACCATTCACATCGAGCAGGCGCGCTCTATGATTAACGCCGCCGGGCCCCACGGCCGACGACTGGACTTTTTAACCCAAGAACTGAATCGGGAAGCCAATACCTTAGGCGCCAAAGCCATTTGCAGCGAGCTGACTAACGCATCAGTTGAGCTGAAGGTTATCATCGAGCAAATTCGCGAACAGGTGCAGAACATTCAATGAACCTGCGGCTCGGGCTATCCCGTCGCCAATGCAGCAAAACCACGGTGCTGCGAGACCGAAGCGCATGGGCACACCGCGCCAACCTCGATTAATATGTGTCATTGCCGTCTTGCGACGACGTTAGCGCCACAGCAAAAGAAGAACATGTTATGCACACTGGTAACCTTTTCCTCGTATCAGCCCCCTCTGGAGCAGGGAAAACCTCTATCGTTAAAGCTGCCCTTGGCGCGGACGCCAGCACCACGGTTTCTGTGAGCCACACCACGCGCCCAGCACGAGGTGGTGAGGTAGACGGCGAAAATTACTTTTTCGTCAGCGATGCCGAATTCACTCGAATGATTGAAAACGACGAGTTCCTTGAACACGCTAACGTTTTTGGCAAGCGCTACGGAACTTCCAAAGCCGAAGTAACGCGACGGCGCAATATGGGCCAAAACGTCATATTGGAAATTGATTGGCAGGGCGCCCAGCAGGTTCGATCCGTGCTACCCGAAGCAATCAGCATTTTCATTTTACCGCCGTCAGTGGAAGAGCTGGCCCAGCGGCTCAATGCCCGGGGCGAAGACAGCGCCCAAAGCATTGAAAAACGATTAAGCGAAGCCAAGCTCGACATGTCTCAGGCGACTCACTTTGATTTCCTGGTAGTCAACGCTGATTTTGAACAAGCCCTATCGGACTTCATGGATATCATGCGGGTCGCCAGCTTGAGAACGGCAACTCAGGCCCAGCGTCCGGAAATCGCCGAGATCATTAACGGGGAATAATTCCGTCTTCCGGCCCCCGCGAGACAGCCTGATCTTGTGCTCAGGACAGGCGGTCTGTATCCTCATCACCCTCTTTATTTTCTATCACGAGTATTTTATGGCCCGCATTACCGTAGAGGACTGCCTTGACCATGTAGACAATCGCTTTGACCTGGTGATGCTCGCCAGTCGCCGCGCTCGCGCACTGCGAAACTACAACACTGAAGCTCTGGTTGATGAAGAAAACGATAAGCCCACGGTGATTGCGCTGCGGGAGATTGCCAAAGGCGTAATGAGCCACGAGTTGTTGGACAGCCAGGAAGTATCCGCCGACGACGACGACGTGCCAACGGACTTCAGTATTTCAAACCTGGAAGCCAACAGGTTGGGAGACGATGAGCCTGCAGCAGGCTGAGACTCGACAGGAGTCATATGTTGTCGCTCAGCTAGCGGCAGAAGCGAAACGTCCAGAGGTGGCGGCTCCCGCCACCATCGATTCTCTAATAGCCAGCTTAAGCTACCTCAATGATGAGGAGCAGGCTCTGGTGCGCCAAGCTCACGAATACGCCAGCCGAGCCCACCAAGGCCAGCGTCGGCGCACCGGACACGACTACATCAGCCACCCTACTGCGGTGGCACAAATCCTCGCTAACATGAACATGGATCATCAGTCCTTGATGGCCGCCTTGCTCCACGACGTCATCGAAGACTCCGACGTCAATCGGGCGGGGCTGGGGGAAATTTTCGGTTCATCCGTCGCCGACATCGTCGACGGCGTTTCCAAGCTAAGCAAAATCTTCGCCAGCCGGGACGAAGCCCAAGCCGAGAACCTGCAGAAAATGGCCATGGCCATGGCCAAGGACATCCGCGTCATCATGGTGAAGATGGCTGACCGGCTGCACAACATGCGCACGATTGGCGTCATGTCCAACGCCCAGCGTAAACGCATAGCGCGAGAAACCCTGGAATTTTACGCGCCAATCGCCAACCGCTTAGGTGTGCAAACCATCAAGGGTGAGCTAGAAGAGCTGGCCTTTCGCGCACTCTATCCCCTGCGCTCGGATCTTATTGCGCGCGCAGTAAAAGCTGCCAGAGGCAACCGCAGCGCCATCGTAGACGAAATCCAAACGGCCATCTCGGCGGCTCTGAATCGTGAGGGCATTGTTGCCGAGGTCATTGGGCGGCAGAAAAACACCTTCTCTATTTATCGCAAGATGAAAACCCAGCATAAATCCTTCGCGGAAATCATGGATGTGTTCGGTTTTCGAATTGTCGTGGATCAGCCCGACTCCTGTTACCGAGCCTTGGGCATCGTGCACAGTCTGTATAGCCCGCTGGCGGCGCGGTTCAAGGACTACATCGCCATTCCGAAAGTGAACGGCTATCAGTCCCTTCACACCACGCTTATGGGGCCCCAGGGCTCGCCTATTGAAGTGCAGATTCGCACCAAACAGCAGCAGGCAGTAGCAGAAAACGGCATTGCCGGGCACTGGCTGTATCGTTCGAATAGCGGTTTTGAGTCCAGCCAACAGCGAGCCCGTCAGTGGGTTTCAGACCTAATGGAACTGCAGAGCCGGGCCGGTAATCCCATGGAGTTCATCGAGAGTTTAAAAATCGACCTATTCCCCGATGAGGTCTATGTTTTTACCCCAAAGGGAAAAATCCTGGAGTTGCCCCGAGGCGCCAGCCCGGTGGATTTTGCCTACTGCGTCCACACCGCCGTGGGCAATCACTGCATCAGCTGCCGCATTGATGGGCAGCTAGCGCCTTTGTCACAGCAGCTGCAGAGCGGTCAGCAAGTTGAGATCATCACCGCCGCAGACGGCAAGCCCAATCCGGCGTGGCTCAACTTTGCCGTCACGTCCAAAGCTCGCTCCGCCATTCGTAACGAGCTCAAGCAGCAACATACCGGGCAGTCGGTCGCCCTTGGCAGAAAGCTTCTGAACCGGGTTCTGGGTGCCGCCAATACCAGCATCAACGACCTGGATTTTCGGCGCTTACGCCGGGTCTTTTCCGAATTGGGCGTGCGCAAGCTGGATGAACTGCTGGAGTCAATCGGCAGCGGCGATGTCTCCGCCCACCTGGCCGCACAAAAGTTGCTGTCCGCAGACAGCCCGGATTATCAAGCCATTACGGTGGAAGGAGCGGGGCCGGTGACCATTGCTGGCGGTGAGGGCTTGGTGGTCAGTTACGGCCGCTGCTGCAGCCCGCTACCCGGTGACCACATTGTTGGTCAAATGACGCCTGGAAAGGGTTTCGTGGTGCATATCGAGACCTGCAGAAACCTTAGCGAGGTGCGCCGCCGCAGCGCTCATGAAATTACCCCCGCTCGCTGGACTAGCCAAGTAGAAGGCGAGTTCCCAGCGATGCTGCGCGTCAACGTGAGACGGCGCAAGGGCATCATGGCCGAGATCGCGGCGGAAATTACCTCCAGCGACGCAGGGGTTGAGAGCATTAACGTAGAAGAGCGCAACGCGGAAATCAGCACCGTCAACGTCGGAATTACCGTGCGCAGCCGCGATCATCTTGCCAAACTCATGCGCAGGCTCCGGCGCATTACCGCCGTGATTAACGTCGCGCGCCGGGTCAGCTAACCCACCACAAAGTGTGCAGCAACTTGAGCAACAACTTGAGCAACAACAGCAGGAACCATCATGAGCCGCGAGATCATCGATACAGATAGTGCGCCCAGCGCCATCGGCACTTACTCCCAAGCGGTGAAAACAGCGCCCGGGGCCCTGGTGTTTATTTCCGGGCAGATACCCTTAGCCCCGAGCGACGATCCAGCCAACGCCGAACTTGTGAGCACGGACTTCGTAGCCCAAGCCCATCAGGTTTTCAAAAACATCGACGCGGTTGCCAAGGCAGCCGGCGGCAGCATTGCAGACTGCGTCAAACTCACCATTTACCTCACCGACCTGGGACAGTTTGCCCTGGTTAATCAGGTGATGGCCGAGTACTTTAGCCAGCCCTATCCAGCCCGGGCAGCAGTGGAAGTATCGGCTTTGCCCAAGGGCGCACAAATCGAGAGCGATGCAATCATGGTGCTGAGCTAGATCCAGCCGCGCAGAACACCACCAATGTCAGTGGATCCACAGGGCAGCGTGACGCAACTCAAGGGGGTTGGCCCAAAACTCCAGGAGACCCTGGCCAAACTAGGGATTTTCAGACTCCTGGACCTGCTGATTCATCTGCCCATGCGCTACCAGGATCGGACCAAGGTAACGCCGTTGGCGGAGCTGCGGGCAGGCGATGACTGCCTGGTCCATGGAGAAATCGTCGGTAGCAAAGTGACATTTGGCCGCAGCCGGGGACTGGAGGTGGTCATCCATGATGGACACCGCGATCTGCGCCTGCGTTTTTTTCATTTCAACAAATCCCAGCAGCGAGCTTTCGAGGCAGGCAAATACGTCAGGGCATTTGGCAGCATTGCGTTCATCGGCCGGCATCTGGCCATGGCCCACCCGGAATACCAGATCTTCGACCAGCCGCCACCGCCGCCCAAACCAGAATTGGTTCCGGTTTATCCCACCACCCAGGGGCTGGGTCAGGCGCGACTGCGCAATCTCACCCGGGCGTTGCAGTCCTTAGCCTGGCCAAGCCAGCAGGGTACGCCCTTTGCAAAGCTCCTGTACCTGCACCAACCCACCGACTTCAGCGCCATAGAGCAGGCCAGGGAAGCCTTAGCCCTGGACGAGCTGTGCGCCTACTACGTTGTCATGAAACGCCGGGCGCTAACGCGACGGCGACAGCAAGCGACAGCGCTGCCGCAAAAGACCGGCTTAGGTCGCACCCTTCGGGATAATTTGCCATTTCAGCTGACCCAGGCCCAAACCCGGGTCATTCGACAGACCCTAAACGACTTGGGTCAACAGACCCCTATGCTTCGACTCATCCAGGGTGATGTGGGCTCCGGTAAAACCATCGTCGCCGCCTTTGCGGCCATTCGCGCCAATGAACACGGTTGTCAGACTGCAGTGATGGCGCCTACGGAGTTGTTGGCTGAACAGCATCAGCTGAATTTTCAGCAGTGGCTGGAACCTTTGGGTATCCGCGTGGGACTGCTCACAGGACAAATGTCGGCCAAGGCCCAGCGTGAGACCTTAAGCGCCGTTGCCAGCGGCGAAATTCAGGTGGTGATTGGCACCCATGCGCTGTTCCAGGAGAAAGTTGTGTTCCATGACCTGGCGCTGGTCATTATTGACGAACAACACCGTTTTGGCGTGCATCAGCGCATGACCCTGCAGAGCAAGGGGGCTTTTCCGCACCAGCTGGTCATGACGGCGACACCCATTCCGCGGACACTGACCATGACCCTTTATGCGGACATGGACGTATCCGTCATCGATGAGCTACCCAAGGGTCGGCAGCCCATCACTACTCACACCGCCGCGCAGCCAAACCGCCCGGACCTCATCGCCCGGCTGCGGGATGTTCTTGCACAGGGTCAACAGGCGTATTGGGTCTGCACGCTGATCGAGCCTTCGGACGAGATTGATGCCATGGCGGCGGAAGAGGCCTTCGAGCTGTTAACGGCAGAGCTGCCAAACTTCCGGATCGCCCTGCTCCATGGACGCATGAAGGGCGAGGATAAAGTGGAGGTCATGCGCGCTTTCAAAGCCGGCGAATATCATTTGTTGGTTGCCACCACCGTGGTAGAGGTTGGCGTTGACGTGCCTAACGCCACGCACATGTTTATTGAGAACGCTGAGCGCTTGGGACTTGCGCAACTGCATCAATTGCGCGGCCGGGTTGGACGCGGCAACTTAGCCAGTCGCTGCTTCCTGCTGTTTAAGCCCGGTGTCAGCGAAGCGGGCCGGCATCGCCTCAATGCCCTGCGCCAGAGCCAGGACGGTTTTTATCTGGCAGAACAGGACCTAAAGCTTCGGGGGCCCGGGGACATTTTGGGTACCCGCCAGTCCGGGGAACAGAGCTTTAAGATCGCAGACTTAGGTACCGACGCTCACTTGATGCCTCAGGTGGTGGAGCGCAGCGAGCGGCTATTGAATGCGCCAGAGCGTTCCGAAGATCACGAGTACCTGCTGGGCTTACTGACCACCTGGGCCTCGTCTGACTCTGGGCATTTAACGGTCTAACCCCGCGCGTCGAATTGGACAGGTTAGCAAGCTTACAAGAGCAATGATGCAGTTCTCACTTTGGACAACTTGCCGCTTCGAAGGCCATTAATCCGTTGTCTGACGGCACCCCTTTGCGCAACCTGCAATGCCAATGGGGACACCTAAACGCCTGATCAAGTCAATCATCTGCGGAACTTGCTATGGACAACAAACTCGTCGTCATCATCCTTTCGATTCTTATCCCACCCTTGGCAGTCTTTTTGAAGAAAGGCGCTACCCAAGACCTGTTAATCAATTTAGTACTCTGCCTGCTCGGGTTTTTGCCTGGCGTCATTCAAGCGCTGTGGCTGCTGGTGTTCAAAGACTCGGCATAGCTGCTTGGTCTTAGCCAGGGTCCCGGCAGGAATCCCAGAAAGTGTCTAACTAGAACACTCCTTAGTCTTCGACCCTTGCCGGGCTGACCTGTTCCGACCCAGCCTGGGGGGACATAAACAGTTCTCGATCAAGCTGTCCCTCGCTGGTGGCCACAATGGTTGCCACGGTAGCGTCTCCAGTGACATTGACCGCGGTTCGCAACATGTCCAGGAGTCGATCCACGCCGATGATCAGGGCGATTCCCTCTACCGGTAATCCCACCTGATCCAGTACCAGAGTCAGCGTAATCAGTCCGACGCCGGGCACCGCCGCGGTGCCAATAGACGCCATCGTCGCGGTTAGCACCACGGTTAGCAGAGCGCTCAGGGTCAGATCAATGCCGTAAAACTGAGCAATAAAAACCGTGGCAACGCCCTGCATGATGGCGGTGCCGTCCATGTTAATTGTGGCACCTAAAGGCACAGCAAAGGAGGCCACATTATTCGGCACGCCAAGCTTGTACTCCACGGTGCGCAGGGTCACCGGCAACGTCGCACCGCTGGAGGAAGTAGAAAAAGCCACCAGCAAGGGCTCGCGCATTTTCGCCAGAAACACGCTCGGGCTAAGGCCAGCAAAGCCCCTCAGCAGGGCCGGATAAACCAGGGTGCCGTGGATCACCAGGGCCAGCACCAGGGTGAAGAAATACATGCCCACCTTGGCGATTTCCGCCAGGCCCAGGGTGGCGCCAAGCTGGGTCATCAGGCAGAAAACCCCGATGGGGGTCAGCGCAATAACCATGGTGATCAAGCGCATCATGACCTCATTAAGGTCTGAGAACACGCTCCGCACCCGCGTCCCGCTATCACCCGCCTTGCTCAGCGCAAGGCCAAGCAGCAGCGCGAATAAAATCACCTGAAGCATTTCGCCGTCGGCCATAGCAGCCACGGGGTTGCTCGGGACAATGTTAATCAGGGTTTCCTTGACGCTAGGGGCCTGCTTAGGCTCAAAGCTTTCGGTGACTTGCTGATCCAGATCGTCCGCGCTGCTTAAGCCGGGGTTTGTGGTCAGGGCCACCAGCATCGCCAAAGAGACCGCAATCCCCGTTGTCAGCAGGTATAAACCGATGGTTTTGCCGCCCAGACGACCCACGGCGCCGCTATCGCCAAGGCTGGCTGCTCCGCACACCAGCGAGACAAACACCAGCGGTACAACCAGCATTTTCAGCAGCGCAATGAACACCGCACCGCCACTGTCGATGATCCCGTTCAGCAGCACGGACATGACAAAATGGTAGGAGGGCAGAGCCAGCCACTGCAGCGTAGCCCCGAGACCTATACCCAGCGCCATGGCGACAAGAATCCGTTTTGTGAGGCTCATGCCAGCTCCAAATTCCGAGGGTTAGCGGCCGATGACCGGTTCTAACCTATTTCTAACCTATTTCTATCATCTCAAAGTCGGCTTTACCTACGCCGCACTCGGGACAAACGAAGTCTTCGTCTACGTCCTCCCAGGCAGTCCCCGGCGCTATGCCTTCGTCTTCGTACCCTTCGGCCTCATCATAGATCCAACCGCAGACGATGCACTGCCACTTTTTCATATTTGGTCCACTCTTCGATGTCTGTCACGAAAGCGCGGTACGCTATAGCCAGCGCCACCAAATTGCAACGCGCCGGCGGCGGTAGAGGTGTTTACCGGAAATCAATACACTGCCGGGGTCATTTCGCTGGGATAACCCCTTGGACAGCAACGCCCAATCCCCCGCCAACCTGCAGGACTATTTGCGCCTGATGCGGCTGGACAGACCCGTAGGCACACTGCTGCTGCTGTGGCCGACCCTGGCAGCCTTAGTGATGGCAGCAGATGGCATCCCGCCCCTGGCCTTAATCGTGATTTTTACCCTGGGCACATTTCTAATGCGCAGCGCTGGCTGCGTCATTAATGACTACGCGGATCGCAAGGTGGACGGTGGTGTCAAGCGCACCAAGGATCGCCCTCTAGTCACGGGTGCTGTATCGGGTACTCAGGCCCTCGCCCTGTTCGCGGCCTTGGTTGCCATCGCCGGCCTGCTGATTTTATTTTTGAATCGCCAGACTCAGCTGCTGGCAGTGATCGGGCTGGCCATCGCCATGGCCTACCCGTTTATGAAACGCTATACCCATCTGCCTCAAGTCGTCCTCGGAGCGGCGTTTAGCTGGGGCATTTTTATGGCGTGGACGGCACAAGGTTCGGGCATTCCCAGAGAAGCCATTCTGCTATTCATCGGCTCGCTGTTTTGGATCGTCGCCTACGATACCCAGTACGCCATGGTGGATCGGGACGACGATTTGGTCATGGGGATTAAAAGCACGGCGATTTTGTTTGGCGCCTTAGACCGAGTCATGATCGCGGCCTTACAAACCCTTACCCTTGCCGCCTGGTTTTTCGTTGGGGTAAGCCTGAACTATCAGCAGGAGTTCTTCCTGGGTCTGATCGTTATAACCGGCTTATTCGCCTATCAGCAGCGGTTGATTAGAACCCGGTCGCGGGAGGGCTGTTTCGCCGCGTTTAAAAACAATATCTGGGTCGGCGGCGTACTGCTTGTAGCGACCCTGTCCGAGGTCCTTTAAATGACGGCCGTACACCCTGGGCTGTGGAGCAGTTAACGTGGTTCTATTAGACCTGTTCATCGCTTTAGGGCGTGGAATTGACGCCTGCATTCGGCCCCTACGCTGGTTAGCGCTGCTGATGGTTTTGATCACCTTCGCCATCGTGGTTTTGCGCTATGCCTTCAATACCGGTGGCGCGCTGCTGCCAGAATCGGTCATGTATCTGCACGGCACGTTTTTCATGCTGGCCATCGCCCTGGGCATTCGAGAAAACTCCCACGTGCGAGTCGATATTGTCTATAGCCGCCGATCTACCGGGCAACAGGACTGGATCGATTTGCTGGGCCATGCGCTGTTTTTGCTGCCCGTGGCCG
>CAZWQK010000005.1:0-17205 GCA_964635835.1 uncultured Pseudomonadales bacterium | reverse complement strand
TCTCAACAAAAGCAGCGATGATGGCCAATGCCGCCAGTGCCGCCGCGCCAATAGCAAAACCCTTACCCATGGCGGCTGTGGTGTTACCCAACTCGTCCAGAGAATCGGTAATGGCTCGAGTGTCCTCGCCAAGGCCGCCCATTTCAGCGATACCACCGGCGTTGTCGGCGATTGGGCCATAGGCGTCGACGGCCATGGTCATACCCACCGTTGCGAGCAGGCCAACGGCGGCCACGCCAACACCATACAAGCCAGCAAGTGAGGTGGAGACGAAAATAATGGCGCAGATGATCAGAATGGGGCCAACTACCGACTGCATGCCGACGGCTAAGCCAGTAATCATGACGGTGGCCGGGCCGGTTTCGCCGGACTCTGCAATTCGCACGACCGGGGTAGATGAGGTGTAGTACTCGGTGATTAGCCCAATGCCCACGCCGCCAGCAGCCCCGAACAGCACAGACAGCCAGATATTATTGGATACGCCAAGGTTACCCATCATGACATAGGCTGCGGCAATAAAGAGAACCGGGGTACCGACCATGCCGATACGCAGGGCCACCGCCGGGTTGGCGTTAGAGAAGCTGCGGACGATAGCAATACCGATGATCGATGCGATCAATCCGGTAGAGGCCAGCGCCAACGGCAGGAACATGAGCGTTGCGCGTGCATCGCCTTCGCTGGCTCCGGGCACCAACAGGTTCAAAGAACCCAGTGCCAGGGTAGAAGCAATGGCAATGGTTGCGATCATTGAACCGCAGTAGGACTCAAAGATGTCTGAACCCATACCCGCCACGTCGCCAACGTTGTCGCCGACGTTGTCAGCGATTACGCCAGGGTTGCGGGGGTCATCTTCCGGAATGCCTTGCTCCAGCTTGCCCACCAGGTCAGCACCGACGTCGGCGCTCTTGGTGTAGATGCCGCCGCCAACGCGGGAGAATAGCGCCACAACCGAGGCGCCCATGCCAAAGCCATGAATGTGGTGAGCGCTTTCCGGGTCGTTGCCGAAGTAGAGATAAACCAGGCCCAGACCCATGAGGCCTAAAGAGGCAACGGCCAAACCCATGATGGAGCCACCGTAGAAGGCAACCGACAGCGCTGCGGCCTGCCCCTCATTGTGCGCTGCGGTAGTGGTGCGCACGTTGGCTTGTGTTGCCGTGTACATTCCGAACCAGCCGGCGCACGCAGACGATAAGGCACCTGCCAAAAATGCAACGGCAGTGTGCTCGCCTAACCCAGGCGTGAAGTAAACGCCGATAAGCAGAACCACAGCAAAAGCGGCGAGCATGCTGTATTCACGCTTCATGAAAACCATGGCGCCTTCGTGAATGGCGTCCGCGATTTTCACCAAACTTTCGGTACCCGCATCATAGCGACGCACAATGCCGTAAATGATGACGGCGACTAACAGGCCGGCGGCACCAATTAATGGTGGAATGAGGGTTGAAGTCATTTGTATCCCCAACAGATAAATGGAAAAGGTAGAGGCGCGTTAGCCGGGCAACGCAATGACGCTTACGGCAAAGCCCCGCTCCTCAGAGCGCGCGTATGATAACAGTGTGACAAGGACTTGCCAGCCAAATTGCCAATGAAAACGGATGATTAGCCTTGGGCTAGCAGGGCGCGCAGGTCAATGATGGCAGCATTGGCCCGTGAAATGTGGGAGGCCATGATCAGCGAGTGGTTGGCAACCAGTCCAAACCCGTCACCGTTGAGGACCATAGGGCTCCACAGCGTATCCTGAGTGGGTTCCAGTTCCCGCACGATTTGGCGCAGCGAGACCCGGGCAGCCTTCTTGTCAAGCACGTCGCCAAAGTCGTGTTCGATGGCCTCAAGCAAAGGAATGAGCGCCCAGGTAAAGCCCCGGGCTTCGTAGAATACGTCGTCTATTTCCAGCCAAGGTGTTTGCACGAATCGTTCGTCAGGCGTGGCGGTGCTTTGGCTGGCGTTGGTGTCTCCGGCGAGAGAAGTATCCAGTTGGCGCTTACCAACGCTGGCGGACAGCCGTTGGGACAAACTGCCCAGCCGCGTTTCCATGGCGCCTAACCAAACCTGCAGGTTGTCGCTGCGAGCGTAAAACTGAGCGTCATTGGCGGAGGTGTTGGCTAGCTGCTGTAAATACGCGTCAAAGAACGCGATGCCGTCTTGGTACTCACCCTCGGTATCGGGCAGGAACCACGAGTTGTTGTCGAAGAAGAATTTTCCCTCGGCTTCGGCAAGATTGGGGTCCTCTGCCGATTGACTTTGCGACCGCGAAAAGTCGTTTCGGTAAACTCGAGCGGTGTCGCGTAACAGTGTCAGCGCACCCATTTCCCAGGACGGGATATTGTCGAGCCACAGGCCCGGGGGAAATAAGTCATTGGTCAGATAACCACCGGGTTTGTGCAGAAGCGTGCGCGCGACTTGAATTGTGGTGGCGGTGGTCGTGAAGCCCGTAATGTCGCTACTGCCGCTGCTCGTGGCAGTTTGCTTCGCTACATCGATGCGCTCGGGCTCAAAGCTCCACCAAATGCCCAGAGCCGCTGCCGCACCAAGATAAAGTACGGCAATGGTGAGCCCGGTCACGAAAAATGATCGGTAGGCGGAGGCGCTTTCCCGGCCCCCAGCATCGCCTAGCGGATGAGCTTGGGTCGGGTCCGGATCAATGGTGCCGTCATCACGCTGCCAGAATTTCCACTTCATCGTTCAGTCTCATTGGTCGCAGGTTCAATTCTTAGATCCAGACTGGGAACCAGATTGCAGATGGTTCCAGGTCGCTTCCACCCACATCATAAGGGAAGCGCTCAAATAGAGTGCCACACAATGATGGGATATGCCGAAAATGCCGATGGTTTAACCCCCCCCTGGGTTAACTGGCGGTCTAACGTGCTACGGCACCGCTAGTGCATGCTGTGGTCGCCAGCAGAATTCTGCATCCATTCATCCATTGGCACGATGGCCAGAGCCCCGGGCAGACGGCTGCCGTCGGCAAACCGAAAAGTAACGGCCAGTGACCTGGCCGCTAAGGCCTCTGCAGCGATGTCACGAAGCATCAAGTGGTGCCCACCTGGCCTGAATACGGCTTGCTGGTCAGGTTCGATAATCACTTCCGCGAGCGGGCGCATGGAGGTGCCCGCCGGTTCGGTGCGGGTGGTATGCATCTCCACGCTGGCGAGTTCAGATTCCACGCCAACCAGAGTGACAGCCTTGAGGCCATGGTTCATCAGCGTGAAATATCCTGCGCTGACGGATTGGCCAGCAACCGGCGCATTAACTCGCGCGTTCAGCAAATGCAGACCGGCTACTGCGGATGCTTGATGACTCGTCATCGAAGCGTCAGCCGCGTCTGCGCCGGATTCCGCGGGGCCAGAACAGCCAGCCAGTAATCCCAGCGCAAGCAGGCAAAAAAGGTTCTGAGGCAAAAAAAGGCGCCAATAGGGTTGTTGTGTCGTCATCATGATGTACAAATGCGCTCCAATCGTTTGGGTTGAGAGATTGCGGTGGATGCTCGGATCCGCCCGGTTAACTTATTCTTGGCGTAGCTGTCACGCAGGATCCGATACAGCGCGCGAGTTTCCGCATCGGACGGCGCAAAAATTCGGAAGCGGCAACGATGGTTTTGCGGACCCATTTCCCTCACGAGGCTGTCAACAATCTGATTTAACGCCGTTGACGACATGCCAGCTACAACGACGCTGCGGATGTCGGCGTTGGCCAAATCATCAATGTAGGTTTGGGTGGGCGCGATGGAGGGGTGCTCGGGGTCGATGGCCCTTGCCCGGCTTAGCAGCGTGAAGGCCAGAGAAAAGTCCCCGCCGGCAGCGGTCTGCGAGGCCTGGGCGAGGTATCGCTCCAGCACCTGTTCTTGACCGCGGCGTGCCTCCGAGTTGCTTGGCTGAATGCCCAGTGCCTGATTAAAAAATTCCAAAGCCCCGGGTTGCGCATTCCTGGTGGTGGGTTGGTCAGTCCCAGACGCATCCAGGCGACCAGCAGTTAAGGCGTCTTGTCCAGCTAGGATCAACGCCTGAAGCTGCTCTTGCTCTTTGGCGGTGAGAGTTTTTGCCGGGTTACGGTCAATGCCAGAGCAGCCAGTGAGATAAAGAAGGACCAGGATCAAAAGCATCGCCAGGCTGCGCTCAGTTCGCCAGACTAAACTCGGCGTGAGGACTAACGGAGGGATTTGGTCTTGCCGCATGGTGGTGGAGTGTTAAACGGGATGGCGACGTTACCACAGTGTCCGGGCAGAGCAAGGTTGGACCCGGTGAGGTAGCCAGCTTTTCCCGTGTTAAGTTCGCCGCCTTTACCGTAGAGTTCGCAGCAACGGCAGCGGGAGCCCAAGCAGATCCGAAGGTGATCAGCGCGGCAAACAACCGACAACACTATGTGACATAACTGGGGCCTAGCACATTGTCAGAGAACGTTAAGCAGTTCGCCGTTTCTATTACCTTATTGGCCTTAACTGTTTTGGTCAGCTTACTGCCTGTGTCTTATGTCCAGGCAGCAGCGCTTCCGGCAACATCTGCATCGGTTACTGATGCCTCGTGGTTGGTGGCAGAGCCGGAATTTCTCCCTGTCGATGACGCCTTTCGTTTGTCCGTGGTGATGCAGCCAAATCGAGTCATCCTGGCCCAGTGGCGAATGGCCGACGGTTATTACCTTTATCGGCATCAATTCGACGCTTCGTTAAAGAATGCCAGCAGCGGTACTCAGTTAGGTCAGCTGCAGATTCCAGATGGGGTGACGAAAGTCGATGAATTCTTTGGTGAAGTTGAGGTCTACTATGGCGCCGTGGACATCGAAATCCCGGTATCCGGGAGTTTAGAAGACGGCTCCACCGTTACGGTCAAGTACCAGGGGTGCGCAGACGCCGGGCTTTGCTACCCGCCGGAGCGCAAGGTCTTTGAAGTTTCGGGGCAAAGCCTGTTGCCCGGGGCTGCTGCAAGGGGCCCAGCGCAAATTCCCGCAGCCATAGAGACGGCGCCGGATACCGCCCCTGCACAAAACACACAGAGCGAAGATCGGTCTATGGCCGAATTACTGGAGGCCAGCCACTTTGCCGTGTCCCTGGCCTTGTTCTTTATTGCTGGCGTTGGTCTCGCCTTCACGCCTTGCGTGTTCCCCATGGTGCCGATTCTGTCGAGCATTATCGTGGGTGAAGGGCAGGGTCTGACCAAGGGGCGAGCATTCACCCTGTCGCTGGCCTACGTTCTGGGTATGGCAGTGACCTACGCTTTGGTGGGTCTGCTGGTCGGTTTATTTGGGGCCGAGCTAAACCTGCAGGCAACCCTGCAAAGCCCAGCAGTCCTCGCTACGTTCGCTGTGGTATTTGTGCTGCTAGCAGGCGCGATGTTTGGGTTTTACGAGCTAGCTATGCCCCAAGGGGTGCAGCAGTGGGTCAACCAGCGCAGTGCTGGCCAAAATGGCGGTCGGCACCCGTCAGTATTCGTTATGGGGACACTATCCAGCCTAGTGGTATCACCGTGCATCTCTGCACCTCTGGCCGGGGCACTGATCTATTTGTCCAAAACCGGCGACGCAGTTCTAGGCGGTAGTGCCCTGTTCGCCCTGGGCTTGGGTATGGGCGTGCCGCTGATGATCGTCGGCGGCAGTGGGGGGCACTGGTTGCCTCGCGCTGGGGCCTGGATGGATACGGTGAAGGGCATTTTTGGTTTTGGACTGCTCGGCGTTGCCGTTTGGCTGCTTGAGCGGCTTTTGCCCGGTCCTGCGGCATTAGCGCTTTGGGCGGCGCTGCTGCTGGGCGCTGCGGTGTATCTTGGGGCTTTTGAGTTTGTGCCAAAAGCTGCTGGTGCACGCTTTGCGCAAGTAATCGGGTTGATGATGGGGGTGTGGGGAAGTGCCTGTTTGCTCGGTGCCAGCGCCGGAGCGGTGGACCCATTTCGGCCCTTAGCCAACGTCATGGGCAATGTTAGTCCTGGAGCCAGCGAGAAAGAGATCCGTTGGCTGGCTGTGAAAACTGTGGACGATGTAGAAAGGATCATGGCCACAGCTACTGGGCCTGTAATTCTGGATTTGTATGCTGACTGGTGTATTTCCTGCAAGGTTATGGAGCGCTCGGTATTCCCGAAGCCACAGGTCGCTGAGAAATTGAATCAGTTCACCCTGCTGCGTGCCGACGTCACGCGTAATGACGATCAAGATCAAGCGTTGCTCAAGCACTTTGGTTTGTTTGGGCCGCCAAGTTTGGTCTTTTTTGCCGCAGATGGCATCGAAATGACCGACTTTAGGGTGCAAGGCGAGATGGACGCCGATGCTCTTAGCCGCCATTTGAGTTCGGCCCTGGCGCTTTAAGCCCCCAAGCTTCGGAAAAACATCTGTTAACGTGCGGCTAAAAGCCCGATTTAGTTTATTTATGGCTTTAGAAAAACGGATTTTGGGCGATGCAGGATCTTGGAAGGTTGAAAGATTATTTTTTGTAATTTAGCTGCATTTTCGCCGAAGTTAGCGTGATTTTACTGGGATAATGCTGTTAGGCTCTGGGAGTAAGGCGTGGGGTCCCAGCCAATGGGTACTGCTGGGTTAGGGGTGACGACAAAATCAGGAGGGGCTGGGATGGATCTAAGAAAAATCAAAAAGCTCATAGAGCTAGTCGAGGAGTCCAAAGTTGTCGAACTGGAAGTAACCAGTGGTGATGAGTCCATTCGAATTTCTATGGGTTCTACCGTACCGACAATGGTGCCGCCGGGCGAGGGGACAAGCCATGGGTCTGGGCTCTCGCGGCGGGCCGATGAAAGCTCAGACAAAGGCATTACGAAAGATTCAGACACAGGATCCACTGAAAAAGCGCCCATGGCCGGAGTCTTCTATGCGGCCCCCAATCCAGATGCCGAGCCCTTCGTTGCGGTGGGTCAGGCCGTAACTGCTGGCGACGTGCTTTGCATTATCGAAAGCATGAAGATGATGAATGAAATTACCGCCAAGCAGTCTGGAACCGTCAGCAGAATATTCGTGGGGAACGGCGACCCGGTTGCCACCGGGACACCCTTGTTCGCCATTTCGTGAGCTGGATTCAAATCACAGTATCTCTCGACGCTAGCGAGATAGAGAGTTTCGAAACCGCCTTGATCGCCGCTGACGCCGTGGCGGTGACTTACGAAAGTTCCGCTGATGAAGTGGTGTTGGAACCAGCCCCTGGCGCCATTCCCATGTGGCAGCAGATTTCTTTGCTAGGGCTGTTTCCGGTGAGCGCTGACATCACCGGCCTTAACGATGCCTTGCGCGCCCTGGACCCAAACATTCATCAGCGACTGGGGGTGGACTTTATCGCCGAAGAGGATTGGCATCAGCGCTTAGCGAATCACACGGTGCGCGCTGAATTTGGCAGCCGACTGTGGCTGCTGCCAAAGACAGAGTACGGTAAGGATGTAAATCCGACAGCAGATGCCAACGCTGGCAGAGCCGAGATAAAAGCCCTATACCTGGAGCCCGGACTGGCCTTTGGCAGCGGTAGTCACCCCACAACGCGCCTGTGTCTTGACTGGATTGCCCGCCGTACCGAGACAGGGCATCAGACCCTGGACTTTGGCTGCGGCTCCGGGATTCTGGCCATTGCCGCGGCACTGTTGGGCGCCACGGTGGTGGCAGTAGACCATGACCCCCAAGCCCTGATCGCGACACGGGAAAATGCTGAGTTCAACGGCGTTGGTGACCGCATTAAAACGCTATCGCTGGACCAGTGGGAGCAGGCTCAAGCTCAATACACCGGCTACTTTGACGCCATCGTCGCGAATATTTTGGCAGGCCCCATTGTCGATCTTGCCCCGACCTTTTGCCGCGCTCTGCGCCCTGACGGCACCATCGCCCTGTCGGGAATTCTCGATCAGCAGGCTGGGCAGGTAATGGATGCCTATTCCAGCATTGCGTTTGAACCGGTTGCCAAAGAAGAGGAATGGGTCTGCCTGGTGGGTGGATTGCGCAACTGAATTTGTTTTGATGTGAGAGCGGCGGCGGGATGCACAGGGGTGCAAGCCCAAGATCGCAACGAAAACCTGGCAAAGGAGAGAAAAATGATCGGGTACGTCACGATTGGTGTAAGCGATATGGGGAAGGCCAGCGCTTTTTATGATGGTCTGCTTGCCGAGCTTGGGGCCAAGCAATTGTTTGGCCAAGACCGCATCAAGTTTTACAGCGCCGGCCGCGGGCAGCCCATGGTTGCTATCTGCACGCCCTATGACGGACAGCCGCAGCACCCGGGCAACGGGAACATGTTGGCCTTGCCGGTGAAGCGTGCGGATATTGAGCGGGTCTACAACAAGGCCTTGGAGCTTGGCGCCAGCGATGAGGGTGCTCCGGGTGAGCGGATGCCGGTTTTTTACGGCGCCTATGTACGAGACCCGGACGGCAATAAGATCTGCTTTTATGAAATGACCATGTAGCCTCCTAACGGCCGCTGGCGGGCTTTTTGCCAGATTTTATCCACCCAGATTTCCAGGCCCACTACAGATTCTGCGTTGGTGGGTCTATGATGTGCGCCCAGCAAACCTTCGGCATGCCATGACCACCGCACCAGCAACCAAAACCGCGCTGTCCCAGCCGCTGCCTCTTTTACTGGGGGACGTAACGCTGCGTAATCGTGTGGCCTTGGCTCCTATGGCGGGCCTGACTGACGTGCCTTTTCGTACCCTGGCTTGGCGTTATGGGGCCGGCCACATGGTCAGTGAAATGGTCACGTCTAAGGCGGAGCTATGGGATACCGGCAAAAGCAAAGCCCGCCGGGTGCTGATACCCGGCGTGCAGCCACAGGCAGTACAAATTGCGGGCTATGATCCCGCGGTAATGGCCGAATCAGCCAGGCGCCTGGTGGATGAGGGCGTCGAATTGATCGACATCAATTTTGGCTGTCCCGCAAAAAAGGTGTGTCGCAAAGCCGCGGGGTCAGCCCTGCTGGGTAATATCGATTTAATCCAGCGTATTGTGGAAGGCGTGGCAAAGGCGGTATCGGTGCCGGTTACTATTAAGACCCGCACGGGCTTAACGCTGGAAGATTCAGCTGGTGCCCAGGCGGCACTTGCAGCGCAAAACGCAGGGGCGCAGATGGTGGTGATGCACGCCCGCAGCAAGGCCTGTCGGTTTAATGGCACCGCGCAACCGTCGCGGGTTCGCGAGATCCAGCGCGCGCTGGAAATTCCCGTCCTCGTTAATGGCGATATTGGTGATCGAAACACCGCCGACCAGAGTGTGGCAGCCAGCGGTGCCGCTGGCGTGATGATTGGTCGCCGGGCAATCGGACAGCCCTGGGTATTCGCCCAGGTACTGGGTTTGCCCGAGCCCTCAGTGCAGGAACGCCTTGACCTCATTGCCCAACACTTAATCATGTTGCATGACTTTTATGGAGCACAGGCAGGAGCTCGGATCGCCCGCAAGCACGTGCAGGCCTATCTGCGATGCTGGGGTGCTGGCCATTTACTCCCCTCCTTCATGGCCATTGATGGAGGGGCGAAGCAATTACGCTGGTTTGAAGCCCAGCGGGGCTACCTGGCTGCCTTGGCCGTTTCCAAAGAACTACAGGGGGCGGGACAAGCCAAAGTCGCCGCCTAAAACCGCAGTATTGAACGGCGATTGGCGCCGCTTATTACGGAGAGAAATATGCCGCTTAGGATTCGTAGGGCACTGGTGAGTGTTTCTGACAAGACCGGTGTTGTGGAACTGGGTCAGGCGCTGGCGGCCGCTGGCGTAGAGATTCTATCCACCGGAGGGACGTTCAAAGCGCTGCAGGATGCTGGGGTTGCCGTAGTGGAAGTGGCGGCACACACGGGCTTTCCTGAGATGATGCATGGTCGGGTAAAGACCCTGCATCCTAAAATTCATGGCGGTATTTTGGGGCGCCGCGGCATGGACGAAGACATCATGGCCGCTAACGCAATCGCGCCAATCGATTTGATCGTGGTGAATCTATATCCTTTTGCCGCCACCATCGCTCGAGAGGATTGCACCGAAGCGATGGCGATCGAGAACATCGACATTGGCGGACCGGCCATGGTGCGCTCTGGTGCAAAGAATCACGCCAGCGTCTTAACCGTGACTGACCCCGCCGATTACCCCGAGGTGATGCGCGGTATCCAAGAGGCAACCATCGACCAAGTTATGCAGCGCTCCTATGCGGTCAAGGCGTTTCGCCATACGGCCCAGTACGATGCAACCGTCGCGGCTTATTTGGGAGCGGATGAATTAATGCCCCAGTCCCTCACTCTGACTTACAGCAAAGCAGATTCGCTGCGTTACGGTGAAAACCCGCACCAACGGGCGGCGTTTTATCAAGATGCTGGGACGGCAACGCCGGGCACCATTGCAAGCTACCAGCAACTGCAGGGCAAAGAGCTTTCCTACAACAATATTGCGGACACTGACGCAGCGCTGGAATGCGTCAAAGTGTTCGACGCGCCGGCCTGCGTCATTGTAAAACACGCCAATCCCTGCGGTGTCGGAGTGGCGGCAGATATTGGTGAGGCATATGACAAAGCCTTTGCTACGGACCCTACCTCCGCGTTCGGTGGCATCATTGCTTTTAATCGGCAGCTTACAGGGAGTTTGCTGGAGCGTATTTTGGCCCAACAGTTTGTTGAAGTGGTTATTGCGCCATCGGTTGATGCAACTGCGGCAGAGGTGGCGAAACAAAAGAAGAATGTGCGTTTGCTGACCTGCGGTGAGTGGTCCTCAGAGGCGGCCGGCGGCAACAAGCGAGAGATCAAGCGCGTGGGCGGCGGCCTGCTGGTACAAGATGCTGACGAGCTGTGCCTTGACGACGATGCTCTGCGGGTGGTGAGCAAGCTAGCGCCCACCGATGAACAAATGCAGGATCTGCTGTTTGCCTGGAAGGTGGCCTGGTTTACCAAGTCCAATGCCATTGTCTACGCCCGAGATTTACAAACTATCGGCGTTGGCGCAGGCCAGATGAGTCGCGTTGTTAGCGCTAAAATTGCCGGCCTGAAGGCAGCGGAAGAAGGGCTCACCGTGCCGGGGTCGGTAATGGCGTCAGATGCCTTTTTCCCATTCCGGGATGGGATCGATGCGGCGGCCCAGGCAGGTATCGCCGCGGTAATTCAGCCCGGTGGGTCCATGCGCGATCAAGAGGTCATCGATGCCGCCGATGAGCACGGTATCGCTATGGTGTTTACCGGCGTTCGCCATTTTCGGCATTGATTAGGAAGTATCATTAACGGCAACGGACAGTTGCGCCATAGGCCTTGCAACTAACGGATAAGCAGGAGCGGTCTGATATGAAAGTGCTGGTAATTGGTTCCGGAGGGCGTGAACACGCGCTTGCGTGGAAGTTACGACAAAGCGCTGGGGTTGAGGAAGTAATCGTTGCACCGGGTAATGCAGGTTCGGCAACCGAGCCTGGTGTGCGTAACGTTGATATTGCAGCCTCGGACATTGCGGGCCTTATTGAGCTCTGCCAACGTGAGGGTGTCGGCTTCACCGTGGTGGGGCCAGAAGCACCGCTAGTCGCTGGCATAGTGGACGCGTTCATGGAGGCTGGCCTGCCGTGCTTTGGACCTACGGCCAAGGCCGCACAATTGGAGGGATCCAAAGCATTCAGCAAAGACTTCATGCAGCGCCACGGCATTCCGACGGCGGCTCACGAAACCTTCAGCGAACCCGAATCCGCCAAGGCCTTCGTGCAGAAACTGGGAATTCCCATTGTGGTAAAAGCGGACGGACTGGCCGCCGGCAAGGGAGTTATCGTAGCCCAGAGCCAAGAGCAGGCTTTTGACGCCATTGATGACATGCTCAGCGGTAACAGTTTCGGTGCGGCAGGATCTCAGGTGGTGATCGAAGAATTTCTGCCTGGTGAGGAAGCCAGCTTCATTTGTCTGTGTGATGGCACCAGGGCGGTGGCCTTTGCGTCGTCCCAAGACCACAAGGCTCGTGATGATGGCGACAAGGGGCCCAACACCGGCGGTATGGGCGCTTATTCCCCGGCCCCGGTGGTGACCGCCAAAGTGCACGAACGAGCTATGGCCCAGGTAATTCTCCCAACCCTGGAAGGCATGGCCGCTGAAGGTGCACCCTATCGAGGATTTTTATATGCGGGCCTGATGGTGTCTGCGGATGAGGAAATCAAGGTGGTGGAGTTCAACTGCCGCTTTGGTGATCCCGAGGCCCAGCCTGTGATGATGCGGCTGCAAAGCGATTTGTTACCGGCGCTGGAGCAAGCGGCGGATGGACGCCTAGAGGCAGACAGTTTGGCCTTTGATCCGCGGGTAGCGCTGGGAGTGGTGATGGCGGCAGGTGGTTATCCTGGCGAGTATGCCCAAGGTGACCAGATTAGCGGCTTGGACAAAGACCTAGAAGACACCAAGGTCTTTCACGCAGGTACGCGGCTGCAGGACGGGGAAGTTGTGACAGCAGGTGGACGAGTATTGTGCGTTGTAGGGTTGGGTGACAACGTGCAAACGGCTCAGGCAAGAGCCTATCAGCGCATTGAATCCATCGGCTGGCGCAATCGCTACTTCCGCAAAGACATTGGCTATCGGGCTGTGGCGCGTGACGATTAAGAGACCCAGCCAGCACAAGATTAACTAACCTAACGGGTGCCCAGGTATGACTTCAGCTCGGCATAGCAACCTATTAGACGACCTGATCTCAGGGTTTGATCGCGGCCTGCGCACGGTGACCGGCACTCATCAGGCATCTAGGCCAAATCCGGCAGACAAGGTCGAAGAAGGGCCGATGAGCGAGCAAGAGCGCAGCCACGTTGCCGGGCTCATGCGAGTCAATCACACCGGCGAAGTGTGCGCTCAAGCCTTGTATGAAGGTCAGGCGCTAACCGCCCGGAACCCGCAAGCCAGGGCCGCCCTTCTTGCCGCTGCAGCAGAGGAGCAAGATCACTTGGTGTGGTGTCGACAGCGTTTGCAGGAGCTAGGAGCCGGCTCCAGCGTGCTGGATCCGGCATTTTTTGGGCTTTCTTTTGCTATGGGAGCCGCCGCCGGGATGCTGGGGGATCGCTTAAGCTTGGGCTTTGTTGAAGCGACAGAAGATCAGGTGGTGCAGCATTTGGACGAGCATTTGCGTCAGTTACCAGAGCACGACGAAAAAACCCGAGAAGTGCTGGAAGCCATGCGTGCGGACGAAAGCCGGCACGGCGCAGAAGCAATCGCTCAGGGAGGCGCAGAATTTCCGCCGGTGGTGAAGCAGGGGATGCGGGTTCTATCCAAAGTTATGACGGCGACGACGTATCGGATTTGATTTGAACCAGCCTATTTGAGTTTGATCGCCAAACGATGGTTGGAAAGGTTCAAACCCGGATATCAGCTAGCAGGCTCTTTGATCTCAAAGGTGTGAGAAATTTCTACGCCAGCCTGCTCCAGCATAATGGAAGCAGAACAATACTTTTGCGCGGTGAGTTCGATTGCCCGCTCGACTTTGGCATGGCTGACTTCGGCGCCCACGATGACAAAGTGAATGTTGATCGCTTCAAAGACGGCGGGCACGGCGTCGGCGCGCTGAGCCGTTAACGCGACCTGGACATCGTCGATGCGCTGACGGCCCTTACGCAGAATATCGACCACGTCGAAGGCCGTGCACCCACCAAGGCCCATCAGCATCAACTCCATTGGACGACTACCTCGATTTTTACCCCCGCTCTCAGGGGGACCATCCATAAGCACCTGGTGTCCAGACTCGCTGGTGCCAGAAAAATGAACGTCTCCCCGCCATTCGATGTCAACTTGCAAAGGTCCTCCTAACGGGCCTGTGCCCCAGATTTATTGAAAAACGCCGAAAAAGTCAGCTGCCTCGATGGAAAAGTCGCAATAAAACGCTGTTTAGACGGATTTTACTACCGTTGGTCATCCAGCGGGCGCGATTTTGCAAGTAAGGCCTAGCATCAAGATTCAGAAAAAAGCGACTGGTTCACAACGGCACCGCCACCGTGAAAGAACCCAAACGCACCCGACAAGCCGTTAAGACCATGCAACGGTAAGCAGGGAAAGCTTAAAGGGCGGAAAAAGCGGGAACAGCTTAGAGGGCGGCAAAAGCTTACAGAGCGGCAAAAGAGTAAAGAGTAAAGAGTAAAGAGTAAAGAGGAGAGACCTCATGAAAGTTAGGGCTAGAGGGAAGGCTACACATTACGATCTAAGCACGGCAATGGACGCTTCAGCCCAGGCCTCAAGATCGATGCCATTACAACCGGGCTACGGTCGCCAAATGGGCGGCAGCGAACAGCGCAAAGATAAGCAGTGTAACGGGGATCAGATGGCGGCTGCCAAGCATGAGCATAAGTCTGAGCTTGAGGCTTTGATGCCCGTCTCCCTGCGCTGTCTTTCTGCAGTAAGTGGGGTGGGCGAGGAGATATTGCTGAAGCTGCTAAAAGACGCCACGGTGCGGTCATACCGTCAAAAAGAAACGGTGCTGCAGCCTGGGGAAGCTGAGCAGTACATTTATTTGGTGCTCGATGGCGTGGTGACGCTTCACACCTTTGCGGAAAATGGGCGCCAGATCATCAACGATTATTTGGGGCGTGGATTCTTTTTTGGCGAAGTTGCTTTAACTGATCCAGAAAACATGGACTTTTGGGCGAACTCCAAAGGTGGTTGTACCATCGCGGCTATTGCCCGAGAGCATTTTCTAGAGGTGGGTATGAGCGACCCCAGCCTGTTCCGCGTGCTCACAGATCAGCTGGTTAAACGGCTGCGAGCTGCAGATCACAAAGCGAGAGACCTGGCTTTCCTCGATGTCAGTGGCCGGGTAGCCAATGCGCTTCGTGAGCTGGCCAAGGGCCCCTGCGCTATTACTCACCCAGACGGCATGCAGATTCGTATGACCCGGCAAGAAATTGGGCTGATTGTTGGTTGTTCCAGAGAAATGGTTGGTCGCGCCATCAGGATGTTGGCGGATCAAGGCGATATCGAAGTCAACGGCAAAAATATTGTGGTTCGCGGCGCGCGCTAACGCCGCCGTTTGCTCAGGGCGCCGGCTTTTTTAGTCGGCCAATGCTGCCAACGCCTCGCCGGGGCTTGGCTGCCGCATCAGTGCTTCGCCTACCAAAAAGCAATACACCCCAGCGGCAATCATCTGCTTCACGTCATTCTTGCTGCCAATACCACTCTCCGTTACCACCGTCGTATCCGCAGGGATCATGGACAGCAAGTTCAACGTAACCTCTAGCGATGTCTCGAAGGTCTTCAGGTTTCGATTGTTAATACCAACCAGGCTGGGTTGCAGGTCCAAGGCGGTTTCCAGTTCTTGCTCGTCGTGGACTTCAATGAGTACGTCCAGATTTAGGTCCTGGGCGGTGGCGTACAGCTGTGATAGCGCCGTTGCCGAAAGCGCGCTGGCAATGAGTAGGATGCAGTCTGCGCCCATCAGCTTCGCTTCGAAGATCTGATACGGGTCGATGGTAAAGTCTTTGCGGATAATCGGCAGCTGAACCGCTTGGCGAACAGCCCGGAGATACGCATCCGAGCCCTGAAAATACGGCTCGTCGGTGAGGACCGAGAGACACGCGGCATCGTTGGCTGCGTAGTCTTTGGCGATAGCTACTGGGTCGAAGTCCGCCCTGATAACACCCTTGCTTGGCGATGCCTTCTTAATTTCCGCAATGAATCCCGGTTGTTTTGCAGCCTCACGCGTTTTCAGCGCATGGATAAACCCCAAGGGTGGGGCAAGGTCCGAGTCAGCGATTAAGCGTTCCAGTTCAGCCGGGCTTTGTTGTGTTTTTCGTGCAGCCAGTTCTTCAACTTTGGTGGCGATGATCTGATCAAGAATCGTGCTCATGATGCGTTCGTGTCCGAGTTCGCCGCGTCTGCCATGAGTGAAGTGATTCGCACGAGTTCCGCCAAGCGTTCTTTTGCAAGGCCGCTGGAGATTGCATCCTGAGCCATGACGACGCCGTTGGCCATGCTGGTCGCAACTCCGCTAACGTAGATGGCAGCGCCGGCATTCAAGGCAACGATGTCGGCAGCGGCGCTGGTGTCGTCGCTCAAGGACAACTTGACCAGCGCTAAGCTTGATTCCGCCGAATCTGCCACCAGCCCTGCGTATTCTTCCGCTGATCTGGGCGCTATGTTGAATTCAGCGGGAGAAATCTGGTACTCGGTTATCTCCCCATATCTCAATTCAACAACGTGGGTCGGTGCGTCCAAGCGGATTTCGTCCAGACCGTTACTGTGAAGGATCATGGCGTGCTCTGAGCCTAACAGTTTCAGCACCTCGGCGACGGGTCGCTGCCACTGTTGTGCAAACACACCAATGACCTGGCGTTTAGCACCCGCTGGATTGGTCATCGGCCCCAACACGTTCATGAGCGTGCGAATGCCGATCTCCTGACGCACCGGACCGGCGAACCGCATGGCGCTGTGATGGGCCTGGGCAAACATAAAGCCGACACCGATTTCGTCTATACAAGCGGCGATTTGTTCTGGCGATAGCCTAAGAGCAACGCCCGCCGCCTCCAACACGTCGGCGCTACCGCTGAAGCTCGTCATTTTTCGGTTACCGTGCTTGGCGACTTTAGCGCCGACACTGGCAGCTACAAAAGCTGCCGCAGTTGAGATATTGAATAGCTTGCTGCCGCTGCCACCGGTGCCGCAGGTGTCTACCAGCACATCGCTCTTAGCGGGTACCTTGGTCGATAACTCCCGCATGGCGATGGCTGCGCCGGCAATTTCTGCGGGTGTTTCGCCCTTAACGCGCAGGGCGGCGAGAACCGCGCCAATCTGACCGGCCGTTGCTTGGCCAGACATAATTTGTCGAAAGACTGCGGCGGTCTGGTCTTGGGTCAAGTCGCGGCCTTCCACGATTGCGCTAAGTGCTTGGGGTATCTGCATGAAAAACCTCTAACGTGCAGGTTGCGGTGGAATCTACCGGGCTAAAAAATTGTTCAGAAGCTGGTGTCCAGACTGGGTCAGAATGGATTCCGGGTGAAACTGTACGCCTTCAACATCTAACTTTCGGTGCCTCAAGCCCATGATGGCATCGGGTCCGCCCTCAACCTCGGTCCAAGCCGTTACTTCAAGCGCCTCAGGCAAGCTGTCTCGTTCGACCACCAAGGAATGATAACGGGTGGCCTCGAAGGGGTTGTCCAAGCCCGCAAATACGCCTTGACCGTTGTGATGAATCATTGACGTTTTGCCGTGCATTACTTCCCTGGCTCGAACGACGCGGCCGCCGAAGCTTTGGCCGATACTTTGATGGCCCAAACAAATGCCTAGCAGGGGAATTTTGCCGGCGAAGTGGCTTACGGCAGCTAGAGAAATCCCTGCCTCATTG
>CAZWQK010000004.1:0-18531 GCA_964635835.1 uncultured Pseudomonadales bacterium | reverse complement strand
CGCCCGGACTATGTCGTCCAGCCGGAACTGAAGGCCGGTGACGTGCTGATTTTTACCGAGGCGTTGATCCACGGCACCGCGGGTTGGATGGGTCAGGAAGAGCGCCGCGCCTTATTGTTCAAGTACAGTCCCCCGCACTCTAGCTGGGCCAAAAAGCCTTACAACCTTGCCCATTACCCTAACGCTACGCCTCAACAGCAGCGACTCATGGCACCGCCATCGGTGGAGGATCACGCCAAAGTCTCTGTAAACCCCGAGGACTCACCCGGCTAATCGGCCTGATTGAGCCTAAATTGGGCTGTGTCGGCGCATAAGTAGTCTATGATTCGCGTTCCTAACTCAGGGCTCGGTAGCCACTCCATGCAAAAAAGACACGCCCTTACCTTTGTAACCGTCGCGGTGTTCCTAGACACCGTTGGTTTTAGCATCATCGTGCCCATCCTGCCGGAGTTTTTAGTGCTCATTGGCCAGGTCAGCCTATCCGAGGCCTCTGCGCTGAGCGGCTATTTGATCTTCAGCTACGCCGTCACCAATTTTTTGTTCGCGCCTTTGCTGGGTAACTTAAGCGATGCTTTTGGCCGCAAGCCCCTGCTGGTGTTATCACTCTTCGTTTATGGTGCCTCTTACTTATTAGCAGGGTTCGCCACCGCTCTTTGGATGCTTTTTTTAGGGCGTTTACTCACCGGCATAACCAGCGCCACCTACGCCATCGCCAACGCTTTAATCGCCGATGTCAGCACGCCGGAAGACAAAGCTCAGAATTTTGGTCTGCTGGGCGTGGCTTTTGGTCTTGGCTTCATTGTGGGGCCGGCCTTGGGCGGCATTATCGGGGCCTGGGATATTCGCGCGCCCTTCTTTATCGCCGCCGCCCTGGCTTTCATCAATTCGTTTTACGGGCTGCTGTTCTTTCGCGAAACCCTGACCCCGGAAAACAGACGACCTTTTGACCTAAGTCGGGCCAGCCCTTGGGGTTCCCTGAGCCAGCTGCGCAAGTACCCGCTATTGATCGGCCTTATTGCCGCGGTGTTCCTGAACCAGGTCGGCCACCACATCTGGCCGTCGAACTGGAACTTTTACACCATTGAACGATTCGCCTGGACACCATTCGACGTGGGCATTTCCATGGCCTTTGTCGGCGTTATGTCTGTGCTCGTCCAGGGCGGGCTACTACGGATTGTTATCCCAAGATTTGGCCCGGTGCGCTGCGCTTACGCCGGCATTTTGGCCACCATAGCTGCCTACGCAGGAGTGGCCAGCGCAGGAAGCTCCGCGGCCCTTTACTTTTGGTGCGGAGTATCCGCCCTGGGGGGATTAGCAGGGCCGTCGATCAACAGCATTTTGTCGAACCAAGTACGCGCAGATAGCCAAGGGGAGTTGCAGGGCATGATGGCCAGCGTCAGCAGTGTGGCGATGATTGTGGGGCCGTTGCTGCTGACCCAGACCTTTACCTACTTTACTTCCACTAGTGCACCAATCTACCTGCCCGGCAGCGCGTTTTGGTTGTCGGCGTTTTTGACCGCTACGGCCTTTGTAATCTTTACCCTGCGGGTTCGGCGTCTGCCTGATCCAGCGGGATAAGCCGTGGAGCAAGCACATTAACATTGTTGAACACAATCGAGTTGCCTGGGATAACCAGTCGCGCCAGCAGCAAAGCCCCTGGGCTCAGTCGGTGTCGCCTGCCGAAATCGAGGCCGCCAAAGCCGGCCATTGGCAGGTGATATTGACGCCAACCAAAGCCGTTCCTAAAGATTGGTTTGGCGACCTGCGCAACAAGGAGGTCTTGGGGCTAGCGTCTGGTGGTGGGCAACAAGTCCCCATTTTTGCCGCAGCGGGAGCCAACGTCACCAGCTTCGACAACTCTGCCGAGCAGCTCAACAAAGACTTGTGGGTGGCCCAAACACAGCCGCGCAAAAACAAAGACACAAAGACAATCTCAGAAGAGGACAACCCATGGATTTAGGCTTAAAGAACAAGAACATCATCGTCACCGGCGGAACTCGGGGTATTGGCCTGGCTGCTGCCGCCGCCTGTGCGGTGGAGGGCGCGAATATTTCCATTTGTGGTCGTACCCAAGAGAGCTTGGATCAGGCCCTAGCCACCCTCACCGCCCACGGCATCCAGGTACATGGTGCCATCTGCGACGTTGCCGACGCGGAGCAGATTAAGGCCTACATCTCTGCGGCGGAACAAGCCTTGGGTGGCATCGACGGGCTCGTCAACAACCCCAGCGGTTTTGGCAACAGTGACGACGAGGAGAGCTGGGCCAGAGGTATGGATATCGACATCATGGGCGTGGTGCGCTGCACTTGGGCGGCAACCCAGGCACTGAAGGCCAGCAAAGGCGCGATCGTCAATGTGTCTTCCATCTCGGGTATTGGGGCGTCTGCGGGCTCCGCCGCCTACGGCGCTGTGAAAGCCGCGGTGATTCAAATGACCCAGACCCACGCAAAGAATATGGCCGGCGATCACATTCGAGTGAACTGCGTAGCCCCGGGGTCCATCGAGTTCCCCGGCGGCGTCTGGGACTTAGCCAAGCAACATGCCCCGGCAATGTACAACGATGCCCTCGCCAGCATTCCCTTTGGCCGCATGGGCGCGCCCGAGGAAGTTGGCGAAGTTGTTGCGTTTTTACTGTCTGCCCGCGCTTACTGGGTCACCGGACAAACCATTTCCATCGACGGGGGGCAAAACCTCTAACGCGACCAAAGCGCCGCTGCCTAGCCGCCCTTGCGCGGCGGCCACAACATGAGCATAGGCGTGCGCTTCATGTAGTCCTGATACTCTGGATCCTCACCCCAGCGCTTGTTTCCGCGGGATTCCAGCATGCGCACGCCGCTGATAGCCGTCAGCAGCACCACCACCCAAATCAGCGAGAGCAAAAGATAGATCTGATTACCCTGTAGAGCGGGCAGGGCGATCACGGCGATACCAGCCCAAAGCAAAATCTCGCCGAAATAGTTTGGATGCCGGGACCAGGCCCACAGGCCTGTGGTGATAAACGCATCTGCATTCGCCGGGTCAGCCCGAAACGCTGTTTTTTGTCTGTCAGCAATCACCTCAATGGCAAAGCCCGCAATCCACATCGCCAGACCCAAGTAAAAAGCAAATTCTGGCGCGACCTTTTGCCCAGACGTGATGGCCCCCAAGCCGGCGCTCACCGTGACAAATACCCAGGCTCCCTGCAGGGTCCAGGTCATAAAAAAGGTTGGGAAGGAAACCTTGATGCTGCGAAAGCGCCGGTCTTCCCCGGCTTTTTGAATGCGGAAAAATAAAAACGGCCCCAAACGCAAAGCCCAGATCAACACCAAGCCGACGATCACCAGGGATCGTGTGTCAAAAGCCTGACTGAGATAACAAGCCGCCAGGACCAAGACGATATAGGTCAGGCTGCCGGTGAGGTCAAAGAAGTGCTCGGTTTGGGCAAACCACGCATGGACAAAAATCAGCCACTGCACGGCAAAGGCGAAAACGCCGCACCAAACAAACACCGATACTCCATCGTATAGCACACCTTGATCAGCCCCAGTCCAGGCAACCGCCCAGGCCAGCACAATGGCGCCCAAACTGCCTGCAATTCCTACTACCCACTGTTGCATGTTGTTTCCCCTTGGGTTGATGAGTCCGAAATATTGGGTTGCGGCCAAGGCACTCCGGCGCTGCCTTCCTGCCACTGGGGATACTTACTCATTACCCCGATAAACAATGGATCGGCCAACCAGCCATCCAGCCATTGGCGCACTCGCTGGCGCGGCTGACTATCAAACCACCGGCGATCCACTGAGGCAAACTGGCGCACAAAAGGCATGACCGCCAAGTCAAAAAATTGCGGTTGATCGCCAAGCAAAAACTGCGAGCCGGTTAGCTTATGCTCCAAGTCGTCAAGACAGACCGCCGCCAGGTCGCGATGCTGGGCTGGTAACAGTGCATCGCTAGAACGGTGGTATTTATAGGCGTCCAGATGGGGTTTGAACTCCTGATCAAAAGTTTGGGCCAGGCGTAGCTGCTCAGCTACCGGGCCTAGAACAAACCACTGGCTCGAAGCCGGCAAAGCCCAGCCCATGATGTCTAGGCTTTCGTCGATTACCGTGCCGTCGTCCGTCTGTAGCACCGGCACCGTACCCTTAGGCGACAGCGTCAGCATACTGGGAGGCTTGTCGCGCAACACTACCTCGCGCAGTTCGACCTGAACACTGGACGCCAGCAGTGCCATGCGCGCTCGCATAGCGTAGGGGCAGCGACGAAAACTGTATAAAACGGTCAAAGCTATCCTTCCCCGACGATCGCTTAAAACTGCCCTTGAATTTCCGACAGGTTGGCCATGTTTTGCGCCCAAGGCACTCGAGACTGGCACCAGACCTGAACTTTCGGGACCAGTGGCACAACTTCCTGAAGTAGCCCAGTGCGTATGCCCAGCATGCGCTGGCCCCGAGGCACATCCTCCACCACCGACGTGGCGTAGATGGGCGAGCCACAGTTAGGGCAAAAACACCGTTCCCGACGGTTGCCGCTGTCGCCTGCCTTGAAATAAAGCTTGGGCTCAACTTGCAGTAAGTTAAACGCAGACTCAGCAACTTGAACGATGCTGCGGTACGGCCCTCCGGACATCATCTGGCAATCGGTGCAATGACAAATCACCGCGAGGCCTGGGTCAGCCTCAGCTTCAAATACAGTGTCGCCGCAGTGGCAGCCGCCGTGGATGATGATGGCATCGGTTTTTTCATTCGTCTTTTCATTCATCTCTTCATCAGCCTCGGCATAAATCCTTTGCTCAGACATGGCTGGCTTTTCCTAGCCATCTAAAGCCCGTAACTGTCAACGAAGCCAAGACCGGGATCAAGAGGGAGCGTCGCTGGGAAAAACCGACGGCGCGGGCTATCGCCTCATCACACAGAGCAAGGTATGTTACTGCTGAGGAGACCTTCGCTTGGCTGCTGCCGGGCGTGTCACATCACACACTAAGACCAGGGACAAGAAAATGATTCGCATCACCACAATTGTTGCGTTGTTGCTCAGCATCAGCGCATCCAGCTGGGCTGACGAGCGCTCAGAAAAAGCCATTGAAGCGCGTCAAGGCTTGCTATTGGTTATGGCTCAATACTTCGGCCCCATCGTGGGCATGGCTAAGGGTGAGATACCCTTCGACGCCGCAGTAATCGAAAAGAATGCCGGTAACGTTGCCGTACTTGCGCCGATGCTTGCTGACGTATTCAGACACGATACCAGCGCCAGCGGCCTAGAGACCGAGGCGAAGGCGGACATCTGGGCCAACTACGATGATTTCAGCGCTAAGGCTGCCACCGCAGCCAAGCGCGCTGAAGCCTTGGCCATGGCAGCAACCCAAGACCGGCGCGCAACCATGACGGCCGTCGGTGCCCTGGGTGCAGCTTGTAAGAACTGTCACGACAACTACCGTCAGAAAAAATAACCTGGGTTGATGGATACAGACCAGCGCCCCCAATTAGTTTGGGACCTGCCGCTGCGCTTGTGGCACTGGGCGCTGGCTGTTTGTCTGGTCGGTTCTTGGATAACTGCGGAAGCGGGATTCGAGTGGACAACAACGCACTTTTACTTCGGCTACTGCGCTTTGGCGCTGGTGATCTTCCGATTGGGCTGGGGTGTCATTGGCACCCTGCATTCACGCTATCGCTCTTTTCTCGCCTCACCGCGAGCCGTCACCGATTATCTGCGGGCACCCGGGGCAACCCGGTTCACTGGTCACAATCCCCTCGGAGGCTGGGCGAGCCTTGTTATTGTCATCGTTATTGGCGCACAGGCCACCAGCGGCCTATTCATCAGTGACGACATTTTTTATGCCGGGCCCTATAACAGTGTCGTCAGCACTGACGTCGCTGATTGGTTGGCGGGCTGGCACCACCGGCTTTTTACCGTGATTCAAACTCTCGTCGTCGTCCATCTGGCGGCGGTGAGTTGGTACACCTGGGGGCGCCAGCAGCGGCTAATCCACGCCATGTTTCATGGCAAAAAGACCCTAGACCCACAGGCAATGAGCCAGGCCATTACTCATCATCGCGCCGGGCGCGCGATTTTGTTGGCCCTCATAGCGGCATTGGCGGTTGCCGCAGCGGTTTATTTCGCCCCTGCGCCGGCTTACGACTTTTACTGATTGAGCAAAAATCGCTGCAGTGCCTGAAGATTCTCGAAGCGATATCGCGCTTTGTCGAAATTCTGAGCCGCCGTAAAGGGGTGATAAAGGGCAGCGCAATGGATGCCCGCCGCGACCGCAGCACGCAGTCCGCGCTCGGAATCCTCGATTACCAGGGCCTTGGCAGGATCAATACCAAAACGGCTCAGTGCTAGCAGGTAAGGCTCTGGGTCTGGCTTGCTGTTGGTGTAGCTTGAGCGCTTGAGAATAAAGTCCATATGGCGGACCACATCCGGTGTATCTGATGTTCTGGCCGCCCCATCCAAACCGTGAATCAGGTCAAAGTCCTCGTCTCGTGACGTGGTGACAATGGCCAACTGAAAATGCTCAGCCAGCACCGCAATGACCTCGTCCGCTTGGGGGATGCGAATGGGCTGGGAGCGCAAGAGCTGCTGATAGCGCGTATCTCTGGCGCCACGCAGCTGGGCTATCGCTGCCTCGTCTTTGCCAGCGGCTCGGGCCAACGCCCAGGGGTCGGCACCGGTCGCCATACCCTTAATGTAGTCGGATTCCAGCAGCTCGATACCAAGGGTCGCCAGCTGCTCTTGAATAGCCTGCAAATACAACGGCTCGGTGTTGACCAAAACGCCGTCGTGGTCGAACAGCAAATGCGTGTAGGCCACCTTTTGCCTCGGCCCTCACGCCACTTTGTAGCGTTCGATTTGAATATCTTCTTCGCCGATGTCGGAATAATTGTCGGTAACCCGACCCCGAATGTACTCCTGCCAGGAAAAGGCTCGATAGCGAGGAGCCTCCTCGACGGCTAGCCACGGCTCCACAGTCGCATCGACCTTGGGCTGATAGAAAAAGGGAATACTGTAGCGACCCGTTGGACTGGTCACGGGCACTACCCGGTGCACACCGGCCGTGCAGCGGTCATTTGTCCAAACCTGCAGCACATCGCCAATATTCACCACAATGGTTCCCGCTTGCGGGGGAATGTCGATCCACCCATGGCTTTTGGATAGAGCCTGGAGCCCGCCGCAGTCGTCCTGCAGCAGCAAAGTGATCGCCCCCGGATCCGTATGATGATGCAGCGCCATATCCCCCAAAGGCGTAAGATTTTCGCGCTCTTCAGCCGGCACCGGGTCCGCTGCTGGATAATGATTGAGCCGAGCCGCACTGGTGTGAGCCGGGCCAAAGCCCTGCATCATGGTCTGATCCACGGCCTTATCCGGTAACCCTAAAGCCAACAGCACCATGCGCATGGTGCCTTCAGAAAGCTCAGTGAAAGAAGTAAAGAAATCTGTGAGCGCTGGGCGAAACCCTGCGGGCTGGTCAGGCCAGCGCGTGTGTCGCAAAGGGTTGCGCGAAATGTGTCCACCCGCCTTGAAATCAAAAACCTCTTTTTGATCACGGCGCTGCTTGGTTAGCTCACGGTCGTAATAGCCCAGCGGGTTTTCTGCATCTCGATACACGGCTGCCTTTTGCTCTCGGGTTAGACCGAAGAACCGCTGGGACGCAGCAAACACATCGGCAACCTGTGCATCGCAGCCGTGATTGCTGAGCAGAAAAAAGCCGTGATCTTCGCAGGCCGCTACCAAGGCCCCTTGATCGATGGCCCCAAGGCCTCCGCGCAAAAAGGCTTGGTAATCGATGACGGGAATGTTTTGCACGGGTTACTCCTGGGAGTTGGGCTAACCATGTTACGTAGATCGGCGCCGCATACACAACCTGGAAACCGCCGCATAACCCAACTCACCGCTGTCCAGAGTTTCCTCCACCAGCCCTTCGAACTGGTCAACCATCTCCAGAGCAATGCCAGACTCAGCGACTTGACGCAGCAGTTCGCCCGGGGCAACGCGAAAGCGAGGACTGGTCGGCCCTGCTAGCACTCGATCTTCGGACCACTGCAGGTGTTCCTCTACCACTAGCAGCCCGCCGGCATTTAGAGCAGCTGGCAATTGGGTTAGCAATGAAGGCGCAACGAAGCGAACCATCAGGATCAATGCGTAGCTGCGGTTAGGTAAGGCGTTGCTGGCGCTGAGTAAATCTCGACATTGCCAGTTAACGCGTAACTCCGCCGTTAGGGCGGCATTGGCCGCCTGTGCAATAGCCGCCGGTGCCACGTCCACCGCATCCACAGTAAATCCCTGGGCAGCAAGATACAGGCTATTGCGTCCCCGGCCGCAAGCCAGATCTAGCGCCGGACCTGGACCGGTGACAATGCCATCGCCGCACAGTTGCTGCAGATAACCACTGGGCCAGGGGCGTTGTGCGTAGGCACCCTGCCGATACCGTTGATCCCAGCGCTGACGGTCCGGCGAGATTATTGCTGGGGCGTTTTGCTCTGTCATTGGCGCAGGTTACTCCAAACACTCTGATAACTCATGGCCGTTTGCCGAAGATCGAGCAACACAAATGTTGCAGGCGTGCATTGGAGCCATTAGCGTTACCGGCCTTTCGCGACGGACTGGCAGTTTTGAAACCCTACAACGACCTGCAACGAATAGACCGGATTGCCATTGGGCTGTCTGGGCTCTGTTTGGTGCACTGTCTGTCCGTACCCTTGGCGTTGCTGCTGGCCCCTGCTCTGTCGGTTTGGCTCGATGCCACAGAAACACAAATTCACTGGCTGCTGCTGGGCCTGGCTCTGCCCATCAGCGGGATCGCTCTATACCGAGGTTATCGGCGTCAGGCGAATATGCTAACAGTTATTTTAGGCTGCACTGGGTTGTTATTAATGCTGTTGGGCGTTACTCACGCTTTGGGCGAAGCTCTGGAAATCACGCTGACGGTGATCGGGATCACGCTGGTGATGTTCGCCCACATCCGCAATCTGCATGTTGGCCACGAGCACGCGGTAGACGAACCCTAATGTCTGAGACCCGCGCACGCAGCGTGCGCGGGTTACTGGCTCAAACGCTGCCAGCACTACCAGCCGTAGTACGACTTTTGGTTATAGCAGGTGGCGCTTTGCAGGTTTGTTGGCGAGGTATCGCTGACACTCTGGGTCCAGACGTTCGTTGCGGCAGGAATACGCGTCGCGCCAACGCCCAGCGTATCGTTGAAGTAGGCGGCAAAGGCATTGTAATAGCAGACCCGCTGGGGCGGACCACCATGCCACTTAGCCGCACGGTTACATTCCAAACCTCCGTTAACGATGTTGATCACCGTACCGACTCGATAAGCAAATACCTCAGCGTCTGTGGTATCGCCCTGGGCGGTGGCGGGAACATAGTTATTGTTGGTTTGCGGCAGGCACATCACCGCGAGTCCACCACTTTGCGCGGTAGCAAACTGATTCATAAAGAACCACATTGCCCCCGGTATAGGCGCCTTTTCATGCCAGGGTGGATTTGCTTCTATTTTTCCGCTGGTGGCATCGGTATTCGCCAAAATGAGGGTTGGGCCCTCTTTCACCCATCCCGTACTGCTGGGATAAAACTTAGGCTGTGTTCCCGGGTTGATGTACCAAGCGTTGGCAAAAATCGCGCCTCTCAACACTCCTTGATCATCCTCCTCGACAAACCGCACCTTGCTGCCGGGCGTTGGGTAGGCTTTTTGGTCGTCATAGGGTGTAGCGCTGGCGATGGATGCGGTCTCTGCCACGGCCTGGATGGGCGCTGGGGCGAGCAAGCCCACAACAATCAGGGCCCAAAGCCGAGCCGGCGCAGAAAATCTGCGGCGATTGGATAACCCAGTTCTGCTGGTCGGCCCTTTCCTCATCCTACTCTTCAATTGGCTCATGAGTCGCCTCCGGCCAAAGAGGATCCCGCAATGTTGTAGTTTTCGATGGCTTGGTTGTACTTTTTGATGTCAACAAACTCATCACCTGCGAAATTTTCATTGGCGATCACCTTCAGTCCCGGCGCAGTCACCGGTGGACTGTCCTTTGGCGGCGCAGGGTTTGCCGTTGTCCCGGAGCCACCACAGGCCGGTAACGCAACAGCGAAAAGCACCGGCGCCAACCTGCGCGCGACGCTACTCATTCGTATTGAATCGCGTGCCGACTGACCGGCACGCCTGGATTTTTCATCAAACATTCAGCCTTCCTCTTCTATTACAGAAACTCGACTCTTTACAGAAGCTCAACGCCGCGCCCTGATAGAAACCGCTAGGCGCTAAACCTCCCGCGAGTAAGACAGGCTTTGGCAATACACGAAAACCAAGCTCCAGATCGGATTCGAAGTTTGTGACAGGCCTGGCACCTGGCATCCCGGCGACGCCGTGGACAGCGGGTTGCTGGAACGATGAGTTCCAAAACAGAAAAGTAACGCCGTCTCTGCAATGATCGGGTAGCATTCTGCTTCCAAAACAAGGGTGTCAGAACGCATCCGTTACCTGGCGAGAAGAAAAATGAAATACGACAATATCCTGCAGACCATTGGCAACACGCCCATCGTGAAACTCAACCGTATTGCGCCAGACCACGTAGACATGTACGTCAAAGTCGAATCCTTTAACCCGATGGCGTCTGTAAAAGACCGTTTGGCCTACGCCATTATCAAAGACGCCCGCGACAGCGGCGCGCTGCAGCCGGGGCAGACGGTGGTTGAAGCAACCAGCGGCAATACCGGCATCGCGCTGGCCATGGTCTGTGCGGTGATGGGGCATCCTTTCGTGGCGACTATGGTCGAAACCTTCTCTATCGAACGACGCAAGGTGATGCGCGCCTTGGGCGCCAAGGTAATCCTGACCCCTGCAGCGGAACGGGGCTCGGGCATGGTGGCCCGGGCCGAGGCGCTGGCCGAGGAACATGGCTGGTTTCTTGCCCGCCAGTTTCAAAATCCGGCGAATCCCGCCTACCACGCCAGCACCACCGGACCCGAAATTTTGCAGGACTTTGCCGGCGAGCGACTGGATTATTGGGTAACGGGATGGGGCACAGGTGGCACGTTGTCTGGCACTGGGCGCACCCTCAAGGCGGCTCGGCCTGACATTCAAATCGTGGCCGCAGAGCCCGAGCAAGCTGCCTTACTCTCAGGCGGTGAATGGTCACCGCACAAAATTCAGGGCTGGACTCCGGACTTCATACCCGAAGTTTTGGATCAAGGCATTGCCGATCACATTGTGCCGGTGAACGAGGACGAGTCCATGGACTGCGCCATGCGCTTGGGTAAAGAGGAAGGCATTTTCGTAGGCATTTCAGCCGGTGGAACTTTGAGTGCCTCGTTAAAGATTGCCGAGCAAGCGGAGCCTGGCAGCGTCATGGTCACCATGCTCGCGGATACCGCCGAACGCTATATCTCAACGCCGTTATTTGCCAGCATCAACGAGGGCTCAGACGACGAGTGGCTGAGTCAGCAATAGCGCGTTTATTGACGCCCTTCTGCTGGCCTAGGCAGGCAACCGCAGTCGGGTTGCTACAGCGGTGGTGGTGCGAGTGAGATTCCGGCGCGCGAGGAAGCGCTGACGGGCCTGGGGGTCTGACTCCCGGGACGTTTCCCAGGACGTGAAGTCCGGGTACCAGGTTAATAGACTCAACACGGCTTCTTGGTTCGCGGGTACCCCTTGAGCAGGCGCAAACAAGCCCATGGGTTGAGCGCTGTAGCTATCAGCGCCCTCAAACGTTTGCCAAGCTGCCGACGACAGAGCGACGGCCTCTTCAATGGCCCCGGCAGGCAGCCAGAAGTCACGGAAAACGTAGATTCCCTGGCGCTCTAAGGGCTCAGCGCTTTGGGGCCGCACCGTACCACGCAGCTGTGCTTGGGACTCCACCACACAGTCGGGCACATCCTGCCAGTTATCTCGGGCCTGGGTGTGCGCGGTCATTAAGATCAGCTGGTTGGCTCCAAGGCCAAAAAGTCCGTGCCATATCCCCCAGATATGACTGTCCCCGGGCTCGCTAAAAACCTGGCGCAGCGCTCTTTCCGGTTGCGCTAAGTCCTGAGTGGGGAAGCTCAGGACACGCTTTGTAAACAGCAGTTCGCTCATGTCTGGGCGTTCAGCGCAACATGGCCGGGTAGTCAAGCTCCGCACCCCATAACACCTGGGCCACGCTGGCATAGCGCGATTCGTTGACAAAGCCGTGGTGACGCAGGGTCTCCATATCTCGATTGATACGGTCTAGCGGCTGGCCGTACTCAGTCATCGTCGTGCCAGCTACATTACCCATTAAGCGCACCACTTCCGCAGCAGTTTGCACAGCGTGGGTCCCTGCCAGATACAGATCCGCGCGATGTTCTGGTGTTGCCTCTTGACCCTCACAAGCCCGTTGCCAGGTGGTTTCCAAGGCGTTGAAAAACATCAGCCGAGAGGACCGATATAGCGCTAATCCCCGTCCAAAGTGACCTTGAGCCATTGGCTTTTCAGTAAGCTTAGCCACTCCACCTCCGGGCGTTTTGGTTTTCACCAGCGCCGCCACCTGGTCAATAGCTTGTTTAGCAAGGCTGAGCGCAACAGGCACATAAGTGGCAAAAACAATGCGTGAGGGGCAGCGGTAAAGCGCGCCTTGATAGTAGCGGTTGAAGGGCGTCTCGGGCCCCGCTGGGGGCACCACCTGTATGGCTGGGACCACAACGTGATCCACCAATACGTCGTTGCTGCCGGAGCCGCGCATACCCAAAGTGTTCCAGTTGCCCTGGACCTGGCAGTCTTTTATCGCGATCACAGCGTTGTGCATTTCGCCGTCCATCATCACCGGCGACATCATCCACTCGGCGAAATTACAGCCGCTTACAAAGCGCTGAGTGCCATTGATCTCCACACCGTTACCCACGCGTTTGCCTGATAACGGGGTATGCCCGCTGGCTGCGACTAGTCGATCTGGATTATCACCCCAAAGCATTTCTACCAGCTCTGCAGGCCACCTGGAGGCCATCAGCTTCGGTGCGTTGAATACCATAATGTGCCATGCCGCTGCGGTGTCGCCGGCAGCCACTTCTTCGCAAACGGCCGCACAGGTCATCGGCGTGACCTCATCACCGCCTAAGGCGGTAGGCAAAAATAAGCGCGGTGCGCGGGCCTCGACAATGGCGGCAAAGCTGTCATCGTGCAGACGGCAGGCTTGTTCAGACCAAGCGGAATTTTCGGCTAAGCGCCCTCGCACGCTTTCCACTCTTGTAAGCGCGCGCGCTCTTTCCGCATGCAAATCGACCGGCACAAAGCTCCCCTCTTTGATTTGAAACTTGAAGCCGGGTAGCGCACTCCAAAGGAACTCAAGATCAACCCGACCTTGGCCGCTAAGACTAACAGTCGCCAAGGGCGATAGTGAAACCCCTCTGGCACGACCTTTTTGAAAATAGTTGCCCTGACCTAACCTTATGAGAATCAACGGTTTTCACACTTTGAAACAAATTCATCGTCAGCTGCCGCTTTTCTTCATCAGAAACTTCTGTATCCTAGCTCTCCTCACCAGCCGAAGCTGTACATTTGTACAGTCATTAGCTCGGCAGGGCGATTGCCTTAATGCAAGGTCAGCTCGGCTGGTTGAGACCATCTCTCGATCAACCTTCGCAACCCTCTCTTTGCAACTACCCGGCCTTAATCGGGAAATGCAGGGAGCTGGTCCTGCCAAGGATGGGTCGCATCGCCTACCGCTAAAAATTCAGGGTTCAGCAGGCTGTCCTTGGTGTTGTATCGCAAGACCTGACCATCTGGCGTGTAGACCTGGCCGCCAGCTGCGGTGAGTACGGCCTGAGCGGCGCCAATGTCCCACTCGCTGGTGGGCCCCAGCCGGGGATAAATGTCTGCGCCTCCCTCGGCCAACACACACAGCTTTAGTGAACTGCCCACAGGCGTTCTCTGGCATTGGTCGAACCGGGCTTCGACGGCTGCCAAGTAGTCTTCCAGACGCTGGCCACCGTGATTACGGCTGGCCACCACGCGCAGCGGCCCCTGTGGATCAATCGGGCCGGGACCTCTTAAGGTGCTCTGCCGGCCGGCGTGCAACACATAGGCCCGCTGCTCCGGCTCGGTTTGGCCTACATCCCCGATATAAACCTTGCCCTGAACCGGGACCCCGACGATACCGAACACCGGCTGATTGCCATCAATTAGCGCGATGTTGACGGTGAATTCACCGTTGCGGTTTACGAACTCCCTGGTGCCGTCCAAGGGATCGACTAACCAATACCTGGACCAGCTGCTGCGCTCGGCAAAATCAGGGGGTGCCGACTCTTCAGAGATAATGGGTATCTCCGGTGCCAGGATCTGCAGCCCGCGAACAATTACATGATGTGCGGCCAGGTCAGCTTGAGTCAGTGGCGATTCATCGCTCTTGGTTTGGATCTCAAAATCCGTGTTGTATATCTCGAGGATCGCAGCCCCTGCCTCCTCGACGATGGTGATGAGTTCTGGGACCCAGTGTTGCGGCAACGCCTCGGCCATGTTCTTTCCTTTTGTTACTTGCTTGGCGTGGTTCATTTGGCGGTTAGGCGTTGACGCAGTGCTGGCAGGCACAGCGTAAGCGCGGCAATCGCACGGGCTTCGAAAAAGTCATCACGCGCCAGCAGTTCGTCAGTTTTTGCTAGCGGCCACAGCACCAGCTCTGGTGGCTCAGGTTCATCGCCAGGCAGCGCATGGGGATACAAACCCGTTGCCATCAAAACGTTAATGGTGAAACCCATATGCCCTGGCGCGATGCTGAGGCGTTTGACAAACGTTACCTCAGACGCACCGTATCCAACTTCCTCGGCGAGCTCGCGGGCCGCCGCTGCCTCCAAGGTCTCGCCTTGGTCCGCCGCCCCCTTGGGCAGCGTCAGCTGCATCTCGTGAAAACCCGCCGCGTACTCTCGAATGAGCAACAATTCGTCGTTGTCGTTCACCGCGACAACAATGACCCCCTGTTCGCCAACTGCCGGCAGTCGCTCATAAACCCGCTCCTCACCATTGCTGAACGTCAGGTGCATGGCCTCTATTTTAAAAAAGCGGGTCTGCGCTAACATTTCGGTCTTGTTGATGGTCGGGAGCGGCATAGGAATTAAACCCTGTCGTGAAAAGCGCCGGGTAGTATAGGCTGCAACGCTAGCGTCAGTCGTATTTTCATCCAATGATTCGCGACTTTTCTTATGACGTTTTAAAACGCTCAGTTGACACACCCAGCAATAAATCGGGTAACGAGATGATCACATGGCAATCCATCGACACAGTGCTTTTGGATATGGATGGCACTTTACTGGACCTCAAATACGACAATCAGGTTTGGAGCCAACTGTTGCCCCAAGCTTATGCCGAGCGCCAGGGCATTACAGCCAAGCGGGCGGGGGAGCAATTGTTGAGCCACATGCGCGAGATTCTTGGCACGATGAACTTCTATCGATTTGACTACTGGCGGGAATTCACCGGGCTAGACATCGTGCAGCTGCACCAGCAGGCCACCGGGCTAATCGAGTTTTTACCCGACGCCCAAGCGTTCCTCAAAGCCCTGACTCGGGCCAATAAAAACTGCGTGGTCATTACCAATGCCGACCGTCAATCGCTGCAGATCAAAGAGCCTGTACTGCAGCTGGAATCCCGGGTGGAGCGCGTTATTTCCAGTCACGACTACGGCGCGCCAAAGGAAGAGCGTGCATTCTGGCAAGCGCTGCAACAGGATCTAAACTTCGACCCAGCGCGCACGCTCTTCATCGACGATACCCCTAGAGTTTTGGCCGCCGCGCGGAAATTTGGCATCCAGCATCTACTGGCGGTAGCCCGTCCCGATAGCCAGCAAGGCAATCGCGACACCCTCGGTTGGCCAAGCTTCGAGCACTACCGCGAATTGCTGGATCACATGCCATGAGCGGTGTGCGCATTGATCGCTGGCTTTGGGCCGCTCGCTTCTTCAAGACCCGGTCCTTGGCCAAAGCCGCCGTAGAGGGCGGCAAAGTGCACCTTGAGGGCAGTCGCGCCAAGCCCTCCAAAGAGATTCAGGTGGGCCAAACTCTGGAAATCCGACGTGGAAACACCCTGCAAACGGTGATTATCGACGCCGTTTCGAACCAGCGAGGGCCAGCAAGCGTGGCTCAAACTCTGTATACCGAGACCCCTGAAAGTATTGAGGCTCGTGAGATCCGTCGGAGTGTTCGTCGTATGGAACGAGCCGGACTTAATATCCCAAGCAGCAAGCCGGACAAAAAAGATCGCAGGGCGCTCGCTCAGCTCAAAGAGTTAGACTGGCAGCATACACCCAGCGAATAACGCGTATCAGCAAGGCATTACCATGGATTCACTGCATCGTTTTAGCTTCATCAACTTGCCGGTTCGCGGACAGTGGGTGCGACTGCAATCCACGTTGGTCGAGGCGTCCCAGTACAAGACCTACCCCGAGCCTGTCAGCGCTCTGCTGGGGCAGATGTTAGCGACTGTGGCCATGGTAGCGGACAACCTGAAATTTTCCGGCGCGGTAGCCCTGCAAGCACAGGGCAATGGCGCGCTGCGGCGGTCATTGGCTGAATGTCGAAACCACACCCACCTGCGCGGCATCATGCATCTAACCGACGACGCGGGATTTCCCGAGCACGGTGATGACATCGTCGCCTGGTTGGGCGACGGCCGATTGGCCTTGTCTTTGCTGCCAGATGAAGAAACCGGCATGCAGCCCTACCAGGGGTTGGTGGCGCTTGAGAACAGCGATTTGGCGGGGTGCCTGGAGCACTATTTCGCCACCTCAGAGCAGCTGCAAACGTGTTTACATTTTGCCAGCGGCGATGTCGACGGCAGTCAGAGCGTCACCGGCTTGCTGCTGCAGCGGCTGCCGAACTCGCCAGACGCCAGCGACGCAGAACGCGAAGCCGCTGACGATGCTTGGCAGACCCTGACGGCCCTTGCCGCCACGGTAACCACTCAAGAACTGGCCGAGCTGGAGGTAGACACGCTACTGCACCGACTGTTTCACGAGTACCCCTGTTCTCTGCAGCCCAGCAAGGCTCTGGAATACCAATGCACCTGCAATCGCCAGCGCACCGATAACACGCTTATGCTGCTGGGCGCGGAGGATTTAGCGGCGCTTCTGCAAGAGCAGGGTGAGATCACCGTGGACTGCGAATTCTGCGGGAACCGCTACCGATACGATCAAGACGGCGTTAGCCGTGTGATTAGTCTGTTAGCCACGTCAGCGGACGCGTCCTCAAACCCACCTCTGCATTAGTTTCGAGCAACCGCCAAGTTCCAATCAGCGTAGAACTCTCGGGTCATTTCAATCATTCCAAATGTCTTGTTCTCTGGCATAATCGCCGCCCCCGCAAAAAACAATCAAACAGCAGACTATGACTACAAACTCTTTAATCGACCTTTCAAGCGCAGACCTAGCTGAACACGCCGTAACACGCGGTGAAGGACGGTTCGCCAGCAATGGTGCCATCGTTGTCGAAACCGGGGCTCGCACCGGCCGCTCCCCCAAAGATCGATTCATCGTTGACGAAGCCTCCACGTCAGAGTCCATCGACTGGGGCGATATCAACCAACCCATCGCAGCCGAGGTTTTTGATCACTTATGGGATCGCGTGCAGGTACACGTTGGCGAGCGTGAAACATTTTTATCGCATCTGCACGTCGGCGCAGATCCCGAGCACTACCTACCCATCGAAGTTACCACTGAGTATGCGTGGCACGGGCTGTTTGGGCGCTCCCTGTTTATTACGCCCGAGCACTACAACCCGCATAACAAAGAAATCTGGCAGGTGGTGAATGCCCCCACATTTGTCTGCGAGCCAGAGCGCGACGGCACCAATAGCGATGGCACGGTGATGATCAACTTTGCCCAACGTAAAGTACTCATTGCTGGCATGCGTTATGCCGGAGAAATGAAAAAATCGATGTTCTCGGTCCTAAACTTCTTACTGCCTGAGAAAGACGTTCTGCCCATGCACTGCTCTGCCAACGCAGGACCCAACGACGACGTGACCTTGTTTTTTGGTTTGTCCGGTACCGGCAAAACCACGCTATCAGCTGACCCAGACCGCCTGCTCATTGGCGACGACGAACACGGCTGGGGTAAGGATACGGTCTTTAACTTTGAGGGCGGATGCTACGCCAAGTGCATCGATCTGACGCGTAAGAACGAGCCCGTGATTTACGACGCCATTCGCTTTGGCGCTATTGTCGAAAACGTCATCATCAACGAAAGCCGGGATCCTGATTACGCCGACAGCACGCTTACCGAGAACACGCGAGCCTGCTACCCACGCAGTAATATTGAAGCCAAAGTCCCCGAAAACAGGGCCGGCGAACCTAACAACATCATCTTTCTGACCTGCGATGTCAGCGGTGTACTACCGCCGGTTTCAATCCTCAGTAAAGAAGCGGCGGCCTATCATTTCCTATCGGGCTATACCGCAGCCGTGGGTTCCACTGAAATCGGCTCCACCGAAGCCTATAAGGCGACCTTCTCAACCTGCTTTGGCGCTCCCTTCTTTCCGCGACCCGCAGGCGTGTATGCGGACCTGCTGATCAAGCGCATCGAGGAATTCGATTCCCGCGTTTACCTGGTCAACACCGGCTGGACC
>CAZWQK010000003.1:0-20494 GCA_964635835.1 uncultured Pseudomonadales bacterium | reverse complement strand
ATGCGGCACTTTCCCATGCTCGCCAATCCACATCTCGCGGCGCAAGTAGCTGGGCCTCGCATTGCGGACGCTGGAGCATGACAACGTGATCAGGCTTGTGTTCGGCCAAGTCGATGGCGTCGTTTAACAGCGGTTGATAGGGAATTACTCGATCCACTTCTATTCCGCAGGACGCTGCCAAAATTACCTTGGGGTTGGCATCGTCAATGCGCATGGCGAGCTCTTTCGGTGCAAATCCGCCAAATACCACCGAGTGGATGGCGCCAATACGCGCACATGCCAGCATGGCCGCAGCGGTTTCCGGCACCATGGGCATATAAATGACAACCACGTCACCCTTACCAATGCCAAGATTGGACAGCCCTCCGGCAATCACCGCAGTTTTCGCCAACAATTCGCAGTAGCTGAACTTTTCGACAGTGCCAGTCACTGGCGAATCGTAAATCAGAGCAGTTTGATCGCCCCGACCGTCATTCACGTGCTGGTCCAGAGCCACGAAACAAGAATTCAGAACACCATCTGAAAACCAGCGCCACACACCATTTTCATCCTGATCCAGAATCGTTTTAGGCGGCGTTATCCAGGGAATTTGCGCGGCTTGTTCCGCCCAGAAACTTTGCGGCTGCGTGAGTGATTGTGCGTACACCTGAGCATACTTGTCCGAGTGATAGCTGTTTGTCATGTGCTCTCTAAATGTCTCTTACAGCGCCTCCCATACACGGGTTTACTGGTCCGCCGAAAAAAAACCGTCAGTTTGCGAAGCAAACTGACGGTCTGAGTTCTCCGGGAGCAGCTGCGGTTCCCACGCGATGGGAACACCCTTTTCCGGCTACTGCTGGGTGTATCGCTTTATTTGTGCAGGCTTGGGGCAGCGCGAAATCAGCTCTTTGTAGGCTTTCGTGCGTTTACCGATCCGCTTATGTTCAGCGTAAAAATCCACGGCTCGCTGCCATGCTTCAACCCTACCGTGGCGAGTAATAGAAACTGTAGTGTTCACAATTTTCTCTCTGACCCGGGACATGACACCCACCTGAAATACCGGCGTAAGCGTTCCGCTTTTTTCCCGCTTCAGTCGGCAAAGTATGCCTTTGATCTGGCCGCTGCCATCCAGCTGGATCTCTCGATCGTGTTTATCGCGCTGTTTTCGTTGCAGAGACTTCAGCTCTTCATCACGGGCGTCGGCAACGGCCTTTACTGCCTTTTTCTTCGCGCCGCCAATGCGCTTACTGTTTTCTTTGAGAGAGAAATACTCCTGGTAGGTTTGTCCGGCGATCTGCCGCCGCACACGGTATCCGTAAAATCGTGGGTTATCTAACAACTCTACACTCATGGGGACCCTTCCTTTGGTGTTTATTATTATTGGGGCGCAATCCCCAATTTTCTGGGTTGTCCGAAATCGCTATGCCGTCTAACCAGGCTAGATGACGCTGCCAGTTACATTCCGACCTTGGCAGGTATTTAACCGCAATTTTACTGCACTTTCACGGGGTGTATTGTCGATAAATACGATTAGCCCGCAACTATACCTTGCTCCGTTAACGCCGCGATTTCATGCGCTGGCATCCCAAAGTCTGCCAAAACCGATGCTGTATCCTCACCTGGAACCCGAGGCGCCCGAATGTCACCAGCAGGGGTTCGAGAAAATCTTGGCGCCGGCGACTGCTGCAGCATGCCGGCCACGGTTTGATAAGAATCACGGGCCTTGTTGTGAGGGTGTTCGGCAGCGTCAATCAAGTTCAGCACGGGAGCAAAGCACACATCCGTGCCTTCCATAATTTCGCACCACTGGGCTTGGGTTTTGGTCAGAAAGACTTCCGTCAGCTTAGCCTTCAGCTCGCCCCAACGCCCCCGGTCCATCTGGGGCTGAAAATAATCTGGGTCCAGGCCGGCTTTCTCCAGTAGCAGGGCATAGAACTGTGGCTCGATGGATCCAATGGAGACGTACTCACCGTCCGCGGTCTCGTAGGTGTCGTAAAAATGCGCGCCGCCGTCCAGTAAATTGGTGCCGCGGTCGGTGCCAAATGCTCCCGCTGCGGACATCGAATAAAACATAGCCATTAACGCGGCGGTACCGTCCACCATGGCCGCGTCGATCACCTGACCTTGGTTTGATTTGGTTGCTTCAAGCATGCCGCACACCATACCGTAGGCCAGCAGCATCCCGCCGCCGCCAAAGTCACCCACCAAATTGAGCGGCGGCACCGGGCGCTCACCGGGCCGGCCAATGGCGTGCAGGGCGCCGGCAAGGGAGATGTAGTTAATGTCGTGGCCTGCGGCCTGAGCCATGGGACCGTCCTGACCCCAGCCGGTCATGCGTCCGTACACCAGTTTGGGATTCCGTGCCTGACAATGTTCAGGGCCTAAGCCCAACCGTTCAGTGACGCCTGGGCGAAACCCCTCGATAAGACCGTCGGCTTTCTCGACCAATCGTAGTACTGCCTCCACACCATCAGGGCTTTTTAGGTCTACGGCAATGGAGCGACGGCTTCGCGTCAGCACGTCTTTTGGGGCCTCGGTGGCTTGAGCGGCACCGATACGCTCCACCCGGATTACCTCAGCACCCATGTCCGCCAACATCATTCCGCAAAACGGCCCAGGCCCAATACCGGCCAACTCGACAATCTTAAATCCATTTAGTGGTCCCATAACCCTCTCCCCAGTTGTGTTTGCCAACCTCATGTACAAGCGCCAAATCTTACTGGCCGACGGGGTTTTCAACCACACCGATCCACAAGATGAATATCTGCCCAGACCCCAGACCCCAGACCCCAGACCCCAGACCCCAGACCCCAGACCCCAAGTACTGTGCGCTCGAAAAATGCAATAAGCTGCCGTTAGCCAGCAAATTCAGGTTTTTGTAAGACACCAACGGTATGCGAAAAATCATCCACTGTGACTGCGACAGCTTCTACGCCTCGGTGGAGATGCGCGACGACCCCAGCTTGCGCGAACTACCCATCGCCGTAGGCGGTAGCGCCAGCAGACGCGGGGTTATTGCCACCTGCAACTATGCCGCCCGCTCCTACGGCCTGCACTCCGCCATGCCCATGGCCCAAGCCCTGCGGCTGTGCCCGGACCTCGTCGTTGTGCCCACCAACATGGAAAAGTACCGAGTCGAGAGCCAGCGCGTGCAGAGTATTTTTTACGACTACACCGACCTGGTGGAACCGCTGTCTCTGGACGAGGCCTTTTTGGACGTCAGCCAATGTCCACTGCATCAAGGCAGCGCTACCCGCATTGCCACGGAAATCCGCGACCGGGTGCGTGAAGAAGTGGGAATTACCATTTCAGCAGGCATTGCCCCCAACAAGTTCCTGGCCAAGATCGCCTCGGACTGGGACAAACCCGACGGTCAGTTCACCATTACGCCGGCAGAGATCGACGCCTTTATGGTTGACCTGCCAGTGGCAAATATTTTCGGCGTCGGGTCCGTAACCGCAAAGAAAATGGCGACGATGAACATTCGCACCTGCGGGGATCTGCAGCGCATCAGCGCAGCGGATCTAGCCAAACGCTTTGGCAAATTCGGCACGCGTCTCCACCAGCTGTGCCGAGGACAGGACGACCGCCCGGTGAGTATCAATCGAATACGCAAATCCATCAGCACCGAACGAACCTTCGCCGCTGACTTGCCCAGCTTTGCCGCCTGCTGCGACCAGCTTGAGCTGCTTTTCGACGATCTGCAAAAGCGCATCGACAAGGCCCGCTGCCAGCACCACATCAAAAGCCGAACCCTGAAGCTGCGTTTTCAAGGCTTTGACACCACTACTGTGGCCAGCGTCGGCCAGGAGGTGAGTCGCACCGCATACCGCGAGCTACTGGCAACGGCTTGGGAAAGGCAGCAAAAGCCTGTCAGATTAATTGGTCTGGGGGTGCAGCTGCGGGAGGCCGACAACCCCGATCAAACGAGCTTATTTGGCGAAGCTTGAGCGCCTGGGCTCAACTGGCGTACTGAATGTCGGCAAAACGCGCGTAAAGCTCGCTGTTATTCACCAGCTCATCGTGGGTGCCACTGCCAATCAGTTGACCTTCATCAAACACCAAAATGCGATCAGCTTTGCGCACGGTAGAGAGACGGTGGGCAATCACCAGAATCGTCATCTCACCTTTTAGTGCCTCAACGCTTTTGCGGATGCTTTGCTCACTCTCCGCATCCAGGGCACTGGTGGCTTCGTCTAGCAACAAAAACGCCGGCTCAGCTACCAGCGCCCGGGCGATGGCCAGGCGCTGGCGCTGGCCGCCAGACAGACCCACACCATCCTCGCCTAACTGGGTTTCCAATCCTTGGGGCAGCGCCTCGACAAAGGATTGAGCATTGGCCAATCTCAAGGCACGCGCCAATTGTTCAGGCGTCGCGTCCGGTCGCGCGTAGGTCAAATTGTCTTTCACAGAGCCCGAGAACATGGCTGGCGTCTGCGGCACAAAACCAAAGGCATCGCGCAGAACAGTGAGATTCAAGTCACGGGTATTGACCCCACCCAAGGAAATCTGCCCGGCAGACACGTCGTAAAAGCGCTGCAGCAAATCAAATAAGGTGCTTTTCCCGGCCCCGGACGGGCCCACTAGGGCGACCATTTCGCCAGGGGCTACATGAAAAGTCAGGTTCTGCAGCACCGGCCGATCCGGCCGGCTGGGGTAATGAAAGGCTACGTTATCCACGGCCAAATCCAGCTGCTGCCATGAGGCACGCTCCGTCACGGGCCCATCAGCAATTTTACTGGGAGATTCCAGCAGCTCTACCAATCGCTCCGTCGCCCCGGCTGCCCGCTGCAAATCGCTCCAGATCTCAGAAATGGCCCCCACCGAGCCCGCCACGATAAAGGCGTAAAAGATGAACGCGGCAAGGTCTCCAGGCGACGCTCGCCCGGCAAGCACGTCTTGGCCGCCCACCCAAATCAACGTGGCCACCGCACCAAAGACCAGCAGCATGACAACGGCGGTCAATACCGCGCGCACCCAGACCCGCTGCAGGGCCGCACTCAGAGCGCGCTCAACCACGGTACCGAATTGAGCCATATCCAAAGCCTGATGATTGAATGCCTGCACAATCTTGATATGACGGAAACTCTCGCTAACGTGACTACCCACATCGGCTAAACGATCCTGGCTGCTGCGGGACAGCGTCCGCACCCGCCGACCAAAAAATATTACCGGCAGCACCACAAAGGGCACGCTGGCCAACACAATCAGGGAAAGCTTCGCGTTGGTAATCACCAGTAAGGCGATACCGCCAAAAAACATCAGAATATTTCTCAGCGCGATAGACACTGACGAACCAATCACCATTTGCAGCAGGGTCGTGTCCGTGGTGACTCGAGACTGAATTTCACTCGGGGCGTTATCCTCAAAAAAACCTGGGTGCATGTGCACCAGATGATTGAAAACCGCCAAACGAATATCTGCGCTGACCCGCTCGCCCACCCAGGACACAAAGTAGAAGCGGATAAAGGTTCCTGCCGTGAGCACCACCACAAAGGCAACAAAGAGACTCAGCGACTGATTCAGCGTGTCTGCCTCGCCGCTGGCGAAGCCGCTGTCGATAACCAAGCGGATGCCCTGACCCAGAGACAGCGTGGCGCTGGCGGTAATGACCAGGGCAATACTCGCAATCACGACTTGGGGAATGTAGGGGCGTAGAAACGAAAACGCCGGGCGAAGCCGGCGCATATTCCTGGAACTGGGTCTTTCTTCTTCTTGCATCGCGTCATTATGTCGCGTTGCGCACCACGATGCATGATTGAAAGCAAAATTAGCGTAAAACTAATTTCCGCTGGGCTTGTAAGCTTTGGCAATTTACAGAGACGATGGCATGCCCCCTCCAACTGATTCCAGGCGAATTTGTTCCGTCCAGCGGATTAACGCCTCCACCTCTGAGTAGCCGTCGATTAACGCCCTTTAGTCCTCATGGGCTGTGCGTGAATCACCCACAGCATTCTTATAGGCAAGTACTTTGGCTTCATCCTGAGCAAACTGCAGCGCGATTTTTTCATCCAGCATATTTGCGATATCGGAAAACTGCTGAAAGCCGAAAACCCCAAGAAATACCGACACCCCAACCAAGAAGTAAATCAGCAATTGGATAAGTTTCTCGACCGGCTGTCGCGCAGCATGTTCAATGCCAATGGCCTCGATCCTGCTCTGTGGCTCTTTCCATTCCTCTTCGTCCACCTGCCAATTCTCTTGACCCACGACTTCACCTATGTTCCTCGCTCCCTTCCCTAGCCGGCTGCGATTGCATGCTATCCATTCTTTACTTTTGCTAACGTGATCAAGTCCACAACATCGTCTTCTGAAGCGTGATCCCAAAGGCTGCTAACACGAGTTGCGGCCCCAATACTTGACTTCAATTGAGATCCGATGCCGCAACCGTTATCTTGTCGCGCCGCGCCTGCTGCGCGGCTACCTCGGAGACGACATGGACGCATTGGAATATCTGGAAACCGAAACCGGCGACGACCTCGCGGGCTGCGTGATTTGGATGCATGGCCTTGGCGCTGACGCCACGGATTTCGAGCCCATCGTGCCAATGCTGCCGCTGGAGCAAAACCTGCGGTTTGTGTTTCCTAACGCGCCGATTCGACCCATCACCGTAAACGGTGGAATGGAAATGCGCGGCTGGTACGATATTGATCCGGCATCACCCCTGGCCAGCAACAGCGACATCCAGGAGTCCGTAGCGGCCGTGAGTCAGCTGGTGGACGCTGAAATTGCCCGTGGGTTTAGCTGTGATCAAATCACCGTAGCGGGCTTCTCTCAGGGCGGTGTCATTGCACTGGAGCTAGGCTTGGGGCACAGCCAACGCCTGCGCGGCATCATGGCCTTGTCGACCTATGTCAACGATCACGAACATCTGGCTGAACGAGTGGGTTTCGCCAACGTGGACACGCCCATTTTCATGGCCCACGGCGTCAACGATGCGGCCATTCCCATCACACGGGCAATTACCTCACGGCAGGCGCTCCTGGGCCTGTCTTACCAAGTCCAGTGGCAGGAATACGCCATGGGACACCAAGTTTGCCCTGAACAAATTACTCATATCGGTCAATGGCTGAACTCAATTTACAGCCGCTAGAGCTCGGGCGGTTAACTCCGCTGGAGCCCACCGACCCGGCGTGGATTACCTGCGTGTTAGACGACTTCGAATCCTTCCTCCAGGACCACGCTTCCGCTGAAAAAAAGGCTTCGGGCATGGCGCTTAGCATGGTGGCGCACTATCCAGATCAAACCGCCTTAGTCAAAGCAATGGTGGACTTGGCGGTAGAAGAGCTCAATCACTACAAAGAGGTCATGAGCCTGCTGCTGGCCCAGGGTCTAACCCCGGCCGCCGACCGCAAAGACCCCTATGTGACCGAGCTAAACAAACTGGTCAGAAAAGACGCCGCGTTTTTCCTGCTGGATCGTTTACTGATTGGCGCCATCGTGGAGCGTCGAGGCGCTGAGCGTTTCGGTCTGGTGGCCGAACACCTAAGCGACGCTAAACTGGCCAGGTTTTATCATGCCATCGCCAAAAGCGAGGCGCGTCACTGGCATTTATTCGTCGCTTTAGCCTATGAGCTGTGCCCGCAACTGGATGTGTCCCAACGCTTTTGCGAACTGGCGACCCATGAAAACGAGTTGGTGGCCCAATTACCGCTTCGCGCCGCCCTGCACTGAACTGTGATCAAGGGCTACTTGAGCGGCTATGCAGAGGCCGAGGCCAAAGCGCTGACCGAACAGGGACGCTTTGCCGATCACCTGCACTGGCCGGCTAAAGATTCTGCGCGTCCCTGGCAGGGCTGCCTGGTGATACCCGCTTTTGATGAACCCTTCGCTGCACTGGATCGGCAGCTGAATTCCCTGCACGAACAAAATGTGTTGGTGATCTTAGTCATCAACGCCCCCCAGGGCGCTGCGCCGGATGCAATCCAGCGCACCCAAACACTGCTGGATAACTGCAAGGCGAAAGCTCACCGCCACGTGCTGTTGATCGATCGCGTAGCGCAGCATCGCCGCCTGCCGCCCAAGCAAGGGGTTGGCCTGGCGAGAAAGATTGGCTGCGATCTTGGACTGGCGCTTTTGCACCTGGGTCGGCTGCGCTCGCCCTGGCTGCTGCAAAGCGACGCAGACGTCACCTTCCCTCATGGATATACCGACATTTACGCTAACGAACCACAGACGGATGCCAGCCAAACACAATCGCCGGGGGCCCTGATCTTTCCCCACAGCCATCACAGTAGCGACCCCCAGCTGGCGCTAGCGGCAAATCTCTACGACTTGCACATGGCTTACTACGTAGCGGGCTTAACCCTGGCTGGCAGCCCCTACGCTCACCACAGCTTGGGCAGCACTATTGCCATTCACAGTTCTGCTTACGCGGCAGTTCGGGGTTACCCCAAGCGCAACGCCGGTGAGGACTTTTACCTGTTGAACAAGGTGCGCAAGTTGGCACCCATTCTGCGTTTGTCTGCACCGACCCTGACAATTCAGGCAAGGCTGTCTCGGCGGGTGCCCTTTGGCACTGGGCCAGCGCTGCAGGCCATCGTCGATGGTTTGGCCGAGTCCCCCTCAGGCGAGGCCTATCGAAGTTATCACCCGGAGTGCTTTGACCTGCTCGCACGCGCCATCAACGTGCTCGATGACTGGGCGCGGATGCCCCGGGGCTATCCGGATGATCCCATCCTTGTGAGGCTCGAAGCCCTGGGTTTTCAACGCTTTGCAGAAAATCTGGCCAAGCAAAATAACCGCCCCGAGCAACGCCAACGCGCTGTCCAAGACTGGTTCGACGGTCTAAAAACTCTGCAGTTCATTCGCGGCTGCCAAGACATCTTTCCTGCACAGCCACTGGTGCAAACCATTGCCAAGTTGCCGTCAAGGTTCCGAGCTAAAGTCATTGAATTTCATACAAATACAGACTGAGAACGCTTAACAGTAAGGCACTTTGCCCGTACACTCTTCGCGCCAGATATCCTTGGGCCTGCCTCCCAACTTTTGGCAACGAATGCCTCAGCATCCTCGCCCTGATCCAAATCATCCGGAACCAAGGCGAGCCATAAAGAACGAACCCGCGCGTCACACCGAAAAAACACGCGGGCCACACGGAACACATGAACAAGATATTTATCGACGGACACGCCGGCACCACGGGCCTGCAAATCAGCGAACGCCTGGCGGCCCACGCTAACATCGAGGTGTTACAGGCGGACCCAAAATCGCGCAAGGATCCAGCGGCCAGGGCCGAACTGTTAGCCAGCGCCGACGTGGCCATTTTGTGTCTGCCCGATGATGCAGCTCGAGAATCCGTGGCCTTGGCTGCAGGCAGAACTCGCATTCTAGATGCCAGCTCGGTGCATCGAACCCATCCCGAGTGGCAATACGGTTTACCTGAGCTGCAGCCCAACAGCCGCCAGGCCATTGCTCAAGCGCAGTTTGTCAGCAACCCCGGCTGCTACCCCCAGGGCTTCATTTTGCTGGTGCGCCCCCTGATCGACAGTGGCCTGCTGAGCCCGGACACACCGCTGCGATGCAATGCGGTTTCGGGATACTCCGGTGGCGGGCGTCAAATGATTGAGCGGTTTCAAAGCATGGATGCCGCCACAGCCAATACCCTGGCAGTTCAAAGCTATGGTTTAGATCAGGGCCACAAACACCTGCCAGAAATGACTCAGTTTAGCGGCAGCAGCATTGCACCTATTTTTGTGCCCACCGTCGCCAACTACGCTCAGGCCATTGTCACGCAAGTGCCCCTGTTCACCAGTGAACTAGGAGACGCAACGCCGGCTGAGGTCCACGCGGTGCTGGCGGAGCGCTACCAATCAGAGCCCTTCATCCACGTGGCTGAATTTGGCGATCGCAGCATGCTAGACGGCAGCTACCTCAACCCCACTGCGCGGAACAACAGCAATCACATGGATCTTTTTGTATTTGGTGACCAGCAGCGCCTTGTGCTGTGCGCCCGTTACGACAACTTGGGTAAGGGGGCTGCTGGAGCCGCCATACAGAATTTGAATTTAATGCTAGCGATGGACGAGACTACCGGACTATGACCACGGCCAACAAACTACCTTTACATCAATGGCAGACAGAAGATCTGCGCGACCAGCTTGGGCAATGGCAAAACCAATACGCCAATCTAGATGGCGGAAATCTAACGTTAGATTTAAGCCGCGGCAAACCCGGGGTCGAACAATTGAGCCTTAGCGACGATCTGGACGGAATCCTGCAAGGTAATTTTCTAGCGGCGGATGGCACCGATACGCGCAACTACGGTGGCACCCGGGGTATCGCCGAAGCGCGAGCGCTGGGAGCCGAGATTATGGGCGTCCCCGCGGCCAACATTATGGCCGCAGGCAACTCCAGTCTTAGCGTCATGCACCTGACCTTGCGCACGGCGATGGATCTGGGTCTGTGGAGCGATGAGCGGGTTTGGTCTCGAGCGAACAACGTGAAGCTGCTAGCGCCGGTGCCCGGCTACGACCGGCACTTTACGTTGTCCAATCATTTCGGCATCGAGCTGGTACCCATCCCGATGATAGAAGATGGGCCGGACATGGTAGCCGCTCAACACGCCGTCACCGATCCCGACGTGAAAGGCATCTGGTGTGTACCCAAATACTCCAACCCCACAGGTTGCACCTACAGTGACGAAGTCGTCACCCAGCTTGCTGCCCTGCCAAGCGATGCAGCAGCAGACGATTTCGTGGTGCTTTGGGATAACGCCTATGCGGTGCACGATTTGTACCAGCCCGGGGACGCGCTGACGTCGATTTTTGCCGCGGCCGAGGCAGCGGGCAATGCGGACCACGTGGTGCAGTTTGCTTCCACATCCAAGATCACCCACGCCGGCGCAGGCGTTGCCTTTCTTGCAGCATCGGAAAAGGTGCTCAACGCTCTGGACGCCCACCTGAGCGTGTTCAGCATTGGTCCCGACAAGGTGAACCAACTGCGCCACGTTAAGTTTTTACACAACCGCTTGGCGGCGCATATGGCAGCACACGCTGCAATTATTCGCCCGAAATTTGAGCTGGTTGAAGCAATTTTTAGCCGGGAACTTGCGGGCCTGGGCATTGCATCCTGGACCCAGCCTCGGGGCGGCTACTTCGTTTCCCTAGACGTATTGCCCGGGCTGGCTAGTAGGATTATTGCCATGGCGAAAGCCGTGGGCCTAACCCTAACGCCAGCAGGAGCCACTTTTCCCAAGGGTGACGACCCGAAAGATCAGAACATTCGCATTGCACCGACCTTTGGGTCCCTGGATGAAATCAATGCGGCCATGGACATTCTGACGCTTTGCATTAAGGCAGCATCAGCAGAACAAGTGCTGGCTACACGCTAACCCTGTCCCGCTTTACTTTTTACCTCACACATTAGGATCCTATGACAGATCAACCACCAAAGGCCGACCACGCTCAAAGCGACGAAGCTTCAACCAACGCCACGACGGCGACGGAACTACAGACCCAAGAACCTACGGAGCCATCCCAGCAGCAGACCGATCAGCCTGCAGTTGAGGGGGCGGAGGCAAATACCGCAGACGAGGAGCCAGTCCGGTTCCAAGAGCTGGCCCTGCCTGAACCGCTGACCCGAGCCATTTCGAAATTGGGTTTCGAAGAATGCACGCCAATCCAAGGGCGCTCTCTGCCGTTTAGCCTGTCGGACTATGACGTAACCGGCCAAGCCCAGACCGGCACCGGAAAAACCGCAGCCTTTCTGATTACCCTGCTCACCCGATTTTGGGAGAACCCGCCCCAAGAACGCCCGAACCTCGGCACGCCAAGAGCCCTGGTGCTAGCGCCAACCCGAGAGCTCGCTCTGCAAATTCAGGGGGATGCGAAAGGTCTGGCGAAGTATATGAACATGAGCACCGTCTGCCTGGTCGGTGGCATGGACTTCGACCGGCAGCGCGAGGAGCTAGCCAAAAAACCCGTGGATATTTTGGTGGGGACTCCGGGGCGGCTCATCGACTTTTTGGAACGCCGCGACATAAATCTAAGCAAGGTGGAATGCCTGGTTATCGATGAGGCTGACCGCATGCTCGACATGGGGTTCATCCCCGATGTGCGCCGTATCGTTTATCAAACGCCCCACAAGCGGAAACGACAGACCTTGTTTTTCTCCGCTACCTTTAACGACGCGGTCATGCGCTTGGCAGACTCTTGGACCATCGACCCGGAACACATTGTGGTGGAACCGGAAAGCGTTGCCACGGACACGGTGGATCAGAAATTCTGGCTAGTTGAAGCCAGCAAACGCCAGCGCATTTTGCTGGACTTCATCAATCACAACGAACCTGCCCGAGCCATTATTTTTGCCAACCGGCGGGACCGCACGCACAAGCTGGTGGAGTACCTCAAGCGCAAAGGTATTGCCTGCGAAGGCTTGGCGGGCGACATTCCGCAAAAGAAACGCTTGTCGACGTTGAACAAATTTAAGAACGGCGAGCTGAAGTATCTTATCGCCACCGACGTTGCCGGGCGGGGTATTCATGTGGACGGCGTTACCCATGTCATTAACTACGAGTTACCCGACGACGCGGAAGACTACGTGCACCGTATCGGGCGCACAGGCAGAGCTGGCGCTTCTGGTACTGCCATTAGTTTTGTTTCTGAGGACGATGCCTTCAACTTGCCCGCGCTTGAGGAATACTTGAGCACCAGCATCAAGTGTATCCAGCCGGACTTACTGCCCGAGGGCTAGCGCATATGGGGCTTGAAACCGGCAACTCAGAGACACCGCGTGCCACCAAGGTCGCCGTAGTGCAGCACAACGCCGGCACCGACGTTGAGCAAAACTTAAGCACCTTGGAGACCCTGTCTAGCCAAGCGGCAAATGACGGGGCAGAGCTCATTACCTGGGCAGAAGCCTTTGCCTACCTCGGCCGACACGACGGTAAAAAGTCGATCCTTGAGCCATTGCCCGAAGGCGGGCCGATTTTGCAGCGCTGTCAGGCTCTGGCTCGTTCCCTGAACTGCGACCTCCTGTTAGGCGGTTTTCACGAAGCCATGCCCCAAGATCCAGACCGCTGTTACAACACCAGCGTGTACTTGAATCGCCAGGGCGACATCACCGGGATGTACCGAAAAATTCATCTGTTTGATGTCAGCATTCCGGAGGGCCCACAATTAATGGAATCCCGACAGACCGCGCCTGGCGACAAAGCGATTTGCGTACCAAGCCCCGTGGGCACTCTGGGTCTCACCATTTGTTACGACCTTAGGTTTCCAGCCCTGTATCACAAGCTGGTGGGCATGGGCGCCGTGGCGCTGACGGTGCCCTCGGCCTTTACCGCAACCACTGGCGCCGCCCATTGGCACGCACTGCTCCGGGCGCGGGCCATCGAAAGCCAAAGCTATATGATCGCGCCGGCCCAGCACGGCGCTCACAGCGCAAATCGTGCCTCCTACGGACACTCCATTATCATCGACCCATGGGGTGAGGTGATTGCCGAGTTGCCTGAGGGTGATGGCTATGCGATTGCTGAGGTAGACCCTCAGCGTGTTGCTGACATTCGAAGTCAGGTTCCAAGCTTGGCCAATCAGCGGCCCTTCACCTAAGATCTTAGTTTTAACCAAAGCTTCTGCCAAAAGTCACTTCGCAAAAGGCACCTCTCAACGAGCATCCGGCAATGACAGACCGAGACAACAAAGACAGGGCTAGGGCCGGCCAGGGATTCGTAGTTTTTGCCGCCCTGATCATCATCACGGCGGGCCTGAAAGCGGCTCAGGCCATCGTGGTGCCAATGTTACTCGCGGTGTTCATTGCCACCATCGCGGCCACGCCAATGTTCTGGTTTAAGTCTAAGGGTTTGTCCAACGGCGTGGCTCTAGGCTTGGTGGTGCTCATCATATTTTTAGCTTTGGGCCTTATCGGGGTACTGCTAACCCAAAGCACATCCGCATTCTCAGCGAAGCTGCCCTTTTACCAAGAACGGCTAAGCACTCTGCAAAGCGACGCACTGCTACTGCTGCAAAGCTGGGAAGTACCCGTAGACGTGTCCTTGCTTGCGGAAGCCTTCCCTCTGGGGTCTTTGCTCACCTTTGCTGGCAGTGCGTTACGCAGCTTAGGCGCAGTACTGAGCAACGGCTTTTTGATCATTTTGACGGTGATTTTCATTTTGGCTGAAGCCGCCAGCTTCTCTCCCAAGCTGCGGGCCGTGCTGTCCAACCCAGATCGGGACCTTGCCCACTTTGGCCGAATTACCGGCACCATGAACCGCTACATCGCCATTAAAACTTCCGTTAGCGTTCTTACTGGAATCTTGGTGACCCTCTTTTTGTGGGCCCTCGAAGTGGACTTCCCTATCCTCTGGGGCTTAGTGGCATTGCTGCTGAACTTTATTCCAACCATCGGCTCCATTATCGCCGGCATTCCACCGGTACTGCTGGCTTTGGTGCAGTTAGGGCCTGCCGAAGCCGGCTTAGTGGTTGTGGGCTTCTTCTTGGTAAACACCATCGTCGGCAACATTTTAGAGCCCCGATACATGGGCCAGGGATTAGGCCTTTCGGCCTTAATCGTATTTGTTTCCCTGATTTTCTGGGGCTGGTTGTTCGGCCCGGTGGGCATGTTGTTATCGGTGCCGCTTACGATGAGCGCCAAAATCGCCCTGGAAGCTAGCCCAAGCACCACCTGGCTGGCACGTCTATTGGCCCCTAGTCATGAAATCCAAGAGCTGTCCGAGGCCCCAGCTGACACAGATGCACCACCAAACTCCGACAGGGAACCAGCCCCATGAGCCAGTACGAGCGCCCCAATATTGCAGCCATGCAGGGTTATACTTCTGGCGAACAACCTCAAGATCAGCAGGTAATTAAGCTCAACACCAACGAGAATCCTTATCCGCCCAGTCCAAAAGTCGCCGAGGCGCTAGCCGGCTTCGCTACGGATCAACTGCGCGTCTATCCCCAACCTGATGCTCGAGCCCTTCGCCAGGCCATCGCGTCCTATCATGGCTTGGCCATGGAAAACGTGGTTATCACCCACGCTGGCGACGAGGCACTGCGTCTGGCTGTGACCACCTTTGTCTCTCCAGACGGCGTAGTCGCCTCTACCGAACCCACGTATTCCCTGTATCCAGTGCTGGCGCAGATTCAAGGTGCGCAAATGTTCAGTCAGGACTTAGCGCCAGATTGGTCTTTGCCCGAGGACTTTGGGAAAACCCTCAATAAGGCCCAAGCCCAACTAACCTGCGTGGTAAACCCCCACGCTCCCAGCGGGCACTTCACTGATATCGATGACTTGCGAGCTTTGGCTGAGCAGCTCTCTGGGGTGCTGCTCGTTGACGAGGCCTACGTGGATTTTGTGGACATACAGGGCCCAGCGGACGCCACCGCATTAGTGCGGGACTTAGACAACGTGCTGATTCTGCGCACCTTCAGCAAAGGCTATAGCCTAGCGGGACTGCGCCTAGGCTACCTGCTGGGCGCGCCGTCCTTAATCCAACCCATTCTGGAAAAAACCCGCGACAGCTATAACGTGGATGCTGTCAGTCAAACTATCGGCCTGGCCTCCATTGAGGATCAGCCTTACGCCCAACACACTTGGCAGACGGTGCGAACTGACCGAGAACGCCTCGCGGATGCTCTCAAAGATCTCGGCTTCCAGGTGGCGGCGAGCCAAACAAACTTTCTGCTTGCCGAGGTTCCCGCCGGCGTCAGCGCAAACGATCTATATCAGGGACTTAAGGCCGCTGGCATTTTGGTGCGCTATTTTGCAACGCCAAGACTCAAGGACTCGCTGCGAATTACCGTTGGCACCAAGGAGCAGAACCAGCGCCTTGTATCCCAGCTGGCCGAACTATTAGCCGACTAACTACCGACTAAGCAACCTGCCTGCCACTAGGCTACTCAAACCTAGGCCGCCAAACCGCAGGTGGGTTTGGCGAACCCCTCCAGCTCAAGTACTCTTTGTGCCACTGTTATTTGCACCAGAGAGGAGAGACCATGACCCAGCTGCCAGCCGTAAGCCTTGCCGCGGTACCCGGACGCCGACTACGCACCATTGAACTTGCCCAAGAAATCGAACGCCGAGGCTTTCCCGGTATTTTTGGCCCCAGCCTGGGAGACAGCCTGGCTCTGTGCAACGCAATTGCCCTGAGCACAAAGGATGTGATCATTGGCACCAGTATCACGCCGATTTACACCCGTAACGTGGCCGACTTCGCGCAAACCGCTGGGTTCCTCCACGAGGTATCTGAAGGGCGGTTCCGCTTTGGCGTCGGCGTCAGTCACGCGCCGGCTCTCAATCGCATGGGAATCACCGCAGGCAAACCCTTAAGCGACATGCGTCAATTCGTTGCGGACATGAAAGCTGTGCCCCGGGTTGGTGACTTACCGCCAATCGTGCTCGCAACGCTTCGCGACAAGATGATTCAGCTGGCTCAAGAGGTGGCTGGAGGTATGGTTTTCGCCAACGGCGCGCGCTCGCACATGGGCCACTCTCTAGGCAACTTGAGCGATGAAACCAAAGCCAGCGACGACTTTTTTATTGGCAACATGATTCCCACATGTATCAGCGATGACAAAGCGGCAGCCGCAGCGGTGAACCGGAAAACGCTCACCAGCTATGCCTTTTTGCCCAACTACCGAAATTATTGGAAAGAGGCTGGGTACGAAGAGGAAATGAAGGGCGTTGAGGCCGCCATTGCCGACAAAGACTTTGATCGCGTGCCCGATTGCCTGTCGGATCGATGGCTGGCTGATACCACCTTATTCGGTTCCGCCGCCGAGGTGCGTGAGGGTATCGAAGCCTGGTTCGATGCTGGTATTAAAACGCCAATCATCGTGCCTTCAGCGGTAGCCGGGGGGCAAATGCAGGCCATGGAGGAGTTCTTCCACCTCTGGGATTAAACCCCAGGCCATCTAATGCAACGAACCCTGTGGTTAATCCGCCATGCCAAGGCTGAGAATCCCAGCCTTGGTCAATCTGACCCAAACCGCGCTTTGGCCGCTCAAGGCGTTGCAGACCTGGACGCTACGGTAAATCACCTGGCTGCAGAAAACTTGGCTCCGGTGCAGTGGCTATGGACTAGCGCTGCTGTGCGCACCCGACAAACGGCAAAGCCGCTGGCTAAGCTCTGGCAGTGCCAAGTGATTGCCGAGGCCTCTTTGTATGCGGCGGACCCGTGGGCGTTACTGGACTGCCTGCAAGGAACGCCAGCCGACTGCGTTCATGGGGCCTTGGTTGGCCACAATCCTGGCATCAGTCAGTTGGCCCACTACATCACTGACCCCGCGGGCCAGCGCGCTCTGCATCCGGATCTGCCGACCCTGGGCGCTGTGCACTTAACCTTCGACGGTCATTGGCATGAACTATGCGCCGGGGCGTGCTCCTTGTTGCGCTATGTGACCCCGAGATTTTTGCGCGGGGGGTGTTAATCCCTTCAAGCAATAGCCCGGTAGCAGGTCAAACCCGGCATAAGGGGATGTCTTTCCAGCCAGCCTTAGCTACCCTTGGCCCAACTTTTACTTTGGGATTGGCCATGGGTTTTCTATCTTTTCTCGTGCTTTGTGTAATCGCTTTTTTTCTTTGGCGAATCAGCGATCAAATGCCGGACGTGCTGTTTCGTTTGAGCGAGGTGCAAAAGGACATCGCAGAAATGCGGCGCCAGGGCGAACCCAGCGCCGACGACTAACCGCGCCGGCATGGATTGGCGTATTTTTATGGGCCTATCTCTGACCATAGCGCCTGCTCACACATGTGCGCGGTTGCGACACCGACAATATGCTATTCGATTCGCTAATCGGCAGCGCCCATGGCCTGCTGTACGCGCGGATGAAAACGTACCAAGCCCAAGCGCCGGCAAACTGGAGCGACCAAAGCAAAACCGCACAGTTCGTGGCATTCTGATTTCCTCAAAATTTTGCCACCCCGCCGGGAGCAGCAACCATGCAAGACCCGCTTGCCCGTTTCAGAGCAGACCGCCAAGCCGCCTGGGATGCCAAAGACCCCATGGCTGCTGTTTGCGTGTTGGCGACAGTCGATGCCGAGGGACAGCCTCAAGCTCGAACCCTAGTGCTGAGGGATATTGCTGACGGTCCAATACAAGGTTTGGCCATCTACATTAACGCCAGCAGCCCTAAATGGCGGCAAAGCCAGGGCCGCGTCGGAATCCAGACTTGGTGGCCGGCAACCCAGGTACAGTATCGGATGCAGGCCTCTTGCCAGGCGCTGCCTGCGACGCATATCGGCGAGAGCTGGCAGCTTCGACCAGACACGCCCAAGCACATGGATTGGCTGTACCAGCAACACCCCCAAAGCAGCGAAGTGGCTGATCGCCAAGCATTGTTAGACCTTCTGGCGGCCACCCCGCTGCCTGAACCCGTGGTGGCTCCCGAGGGAGCCCGAGGGCTGCTGCTCAAGCCCGATGTGGTGGAGCGTTTAGACCTTACCCAAAGCAATGGCGTGCATGATCGCGTTCGCTATCGCCTTAAGGGTGATACCTGGGAACAACAGACTCTGGTGCCGTGACATGCCGTGGCTGCCTGGCGCTTCACTTTGCTCGTGCTTTGCAAGGCTACTCTGCGACACAGTAACCTCAGACGAAGAAAAAAAACGATAGCCCACCGCACAGTCAATAAGCGGAAAAGTGCAGTGAGCTCGGGGAAATTCTTGATCGCCAATGCCACCCTGGGTTTCGAGCAAACCTTTCCTCTGACCAGCAGCAGTACTTATGAGCCCGGCCGGGAAGAAAGCTTCGCGGCCTTAGGCGCCGCCAACAACACCAACGGTCTGTGGGCTATGTACGATTATCTGGCCGCCGAAGCTGGCAGAATGAGCATCATGCTAACCCAGTTAGCCTGACGCTAGCCCAACTCTGCGGTGACGATACCGCGCAAGTTCGTAAAGCAAACGTCTTTAGCCACGTCGATAAATGCGGTCATAAAGGGCGACTCGGCCTGATCCTGACGAACCGCGGCGTAGAGGGTTGGCCAGATGCCCTCCTCACCCAGAGAGCGCACCACGACGTACTCATTTTGTAGGTACTCGAATAGTGCCCAATTGGGCAAGCAAGTTACCCCGCGGCCACTGGCGACTAGCTGCACGATCATAGTGGTGAGCTGGGCGTGACGAACTTGCTCTGGCCGGACCCCTGCAGGCTGCAAAAACCCCGTAAACAAATCCAGCCGGTCTTCATCCACCGGATAGGTAATCACTACCTGATCTGCCAAGTCTTGTGGATCGACCCAGGGCTTTTCTACCAGTGCGTGGGTTTTGCTCACTGCTAACTGAGCCTCGTAGCTAAACAAAGGAAAATAATGAATGCCCGGTTCATCCACGGGGTCTGCAGTAATGACCAGATCTAAATCGCCCCGGGCCAAAGCAGGTAGCGGCGCGAAGTGAAAGCCGCTGGAAATATCCAGCTCGACGTCAGCCCATTGATTACGGTAGGCATCAATGGCTGGGAGCAGCCATTCAAAGCAGCTATGACATTCAATGGCCATGATGATTCGACCGGTTTCACCGCCAGCGAGTCGCTGCAAATCCAGCTCGGCATTATGCAGTCGCGGCAACAATTCATCTGCTAAGTCCAGTAGCCGATTGCCCGCGCTGGTAAAACGCACGGGCCGGGTCTTACGCAAAAACAACGGACAGCCCACACGGGATTCCAGCTCTTTGATTTGATGGGAAAGCGCCGACTGGGTGAGAAACACCCGCTCTGATGCTTCCACCAAACTGCCGGTTTCACGCAGGGCGACTAGGGTGCGCAGGTGGCGTATCTCGATGGTCGACATGAGGCGAATTCACGTTTTTCAAAAAGGATCGAGATTGTATTCATGTTGACCCCGCAGCTCCAGCAGCAATCCTTACCCACACCTGCCCAATTACTGACACAGTTTTTCGCCTGTTAACGAACCACCGGGTGCTTTACCATAACCGATCTTTCAGGCCGGAAGTTCCCAGCATTATTATTGACGCGCCAACCGCCGATCTTGCGACCACCGTCTCTCCAGCGACACACTCGCGCCCGCTGCACATTGCGTTGCTAGGCTATCGAAGTAACCCCTTCAGCGGCGGCCAGGGCGTTTACCTGAAACAATTATCCAAGGCTCTAGTCGATCTCGGTCACGCCGTTGATGTCATATCCGGCGAGCCCTATCCGGAACTGGACCCCAGGGTCAAACTGATAAAACTCCCTGGCCTGAATCTATTCGACCACCGCCGACCCTTGCGTGCTCTGGCCCAAGGTAAGTGGCAAGACCCGATCAATGTGGTGGAGTGGCTATCCTTCCTTAGCGGTGGTTTCCCAGAACCTTTGACCTTCGGGCATCGGCTGGTGCGGTATTTTCAGCGCCAGCGACCTGCCTACGATATTGTTCACGACAATCAAAGCCTGTGCACCGGGTTGCTGGGACTGCGCCGCCGGGGGTATGCGGTAACAAGCACCATCCATCACCCCATTACTTTCGATCGCGATATTGCGCTGCAAAATAACGATGACTGGAGGATGCGGCTGCTGATTCGCCGCTGGCACTGGTTTTTGGCAATGCAAACCCGAGTCGCGCGGCTGCTGCCACATATC
>CAZWQK010000002.1:12635-21398 GCA_964635835.1 uncultured Pseudomonadales bacterium | reverse complement strand
GACATATTGTCGGCCAAGGCGAGGCCAAACGAGCAGTGGCCATTGCGCTGCGAAACCGCTGGCGACGCATGCAGCTGGAGCCGGAGCTACGGGACGAGGTCAGTCCGAAGAACATTCTGATGATTGGCCCCACGGGTGTTGGCAAAACCGAGATTGCGCGACGCTTAGCCAAGCTGGCCAACGCCCCGCTGATCAAAGTAGAGGCCACTAAATTTACCGAAGTGGGCTACGTTGGGCGCGACGTTGAATCCATTGTGCGCGATCTGGCCGACCATGCGGTCAACCTGTTGCGACAAGAGCAAATGCAGGAGGTCGGCGCTCAGGCCGAAGATCGCGCCGAAGAGCGCATTCTGGACGCCCTGCTGCCGCCGCCCCGCAATGCCGAGGGCGACGCCGACGGCGCTGAATCGTCAACCCGACAAATGTTTCGCAAGAAACTCCGCCAAGGCGAACTGGACGATAAGGAAATTGACATTGAGCTGGAGCAAACGCCGGTTGGCGTGGAGATTATGACGCCACCGGGGATGGAAGAAATGACCAGCCAGCTGCAGAGCATGTTCGCCAATCTCGGTCAGGGCAAAACCAAGCAGCAGCGTTTAACCATTAAAGAGGCGCAGAAACGCATTCGGGATGAAGAGGCCGCACGCCTGGTCAACGAGGACGAGATTCGTAGCCAAGCGGTTACTGCGGTGGAGCAAACCGGCATCGTGTTCATCGACGAGCTGGATAAAGTGGCCAAACGCTCGGAAACCTCTGGTACCGACGTTTCCCGAGAGGGCGTGCAGAGAGATTTACTGCCCCTGATAGAAGGCTGCACGGTGAGTACCAAGTACGGGGCCATTAATACCGATCATATTTTGTTTATTGGCTCCGGGGCATTCCATCTGGCGAAACCCTCAGACCTGATCCCTGAGCTGCAAGGACGTCTGCCCATTCGCGTGGAGCTGCAGGCCCTCACCCCCGAGGACTTCAAGCGCATTCTCACCGAGCCTAAAGCCAGCCTGTGCGAGCAGTATCAAGCACTGTTGGCGGCGGAGCAGGTTGTGCTTGAGTTTGACCCCAGCGGCATCGAGCGCATCGCAGAGCTTGCTTGGCAGGTGAACGAGGGCACAGAGAATATCGGCGCACGGAGACTGCACACCGTTATGGAGCGATTGCTGGAACCCTTATCCTTTGCCGCAGACGAATACGCAGGGCAATCCGTGCTGATCGACGAACGCTACGTTGACGAGCATTTACGCGATCTAGTCAGTAATACCGATTTGTCGCGCTTTATTCTGTAACCCACCCAACTCGCCGCTGACGCAAATCACTATGCAACCACCCAAGCACATCACTTACCACAAGATCGCCCACACGCTAGAGCTACAGTGGGACGACAAAAGCCTGGAAATTCCTGCTGAGCTGCTGCGGGTTTATTCGCCCTCGGCGGAAGTCAGAGGGCATTCGCCGGATCAGAAAACCCTGCAAACGGGCAAGAAAAATGTCGGCATTCGGCAGATCGAACCCATTGGCAACTACGCGATTCGCATCGCCTTCGACGATGGTCACGACAGCGGTATTTATGCGTGGACCTATCTCCACGAAATGGGCGCCCAGCAAGATCGTTTCTGGCAGGACTATTTGACCGAGCTTAAACAGGCCAATGCGTCGCGTCTGCCAGTGATTCCCGTCAACCAATGGTCGCCGAAGTAACCGGCTGCAACCAGATCCACGCTATAGTCCCCACCACAAACAGATGAGACGCCACCGCGATGAGCAAAAGCGCTGACACATCCAAGACCGAAGCCGAGAAAGTCAGTTTTGGTTTTGCAGAAGTTTCGCCCCAGGAGAAAACCCGCAGAGTAGGCGACGTATTCAAAGCCGTCGCCAGTCGCTATGACGTGATGAACGATTTGATGTCCTTGGGCACCCACCGGATTTTCAAGCGCATGGTGCTGCAAATGTCTGGCGTTCGCCCGGGCCACCGGGTGCTCGACCTGGCCGGGGGCACGGGTGACATGTCGGCATTGTTTGCGCCAGCAGTGGGTGATGAGGGACAAGTGGTGCTAACGGATCTGAACCGGCCCATGATGCAGGTAGGGCGTAATCGTCTGCTGGATGAAGGCTTGGCCCAGGTGCAGTTTTGCCAGGCACCTGCCGAGACGTTGCCTTTTGCCGACAACACCTTTGACTGTGCCTGCATCAGCTTTGGCATTCGCAATTTCACCGACAAAGACCGTGCTCTGGCTGAGCTGCTGCGAGTACTCAAACCTGGTGCTCCATTATTGGTGCTGGAATTTTCCCACCCCACAGATCCGGTGCTGGAAACCGCCTACAAGGCCTTTCAGGCCGTCTGGCCTCCGGTTGGCAAGCTTTTGGTGGGCGATGCCCAACCGTATCAGTACCTTGTGGAATCCATTCGCATGCACCCGAACCAGAAGACCTTGAAGCAGATGTTCGATGACGCTGGTTTTGTGGAAACCGACTTTTACAACCTCGTAGGCGGCATTGCAGCAATCCATCGAGGCGTAAAACCCCACGCATCGAACTGACCATGGGCAATACCACCGAGGTGTTTTCCCAATCGCTGCAGGCGCTGCAGCGCCAATTCAGTAAAGCCCTGCTGGATCTCGATCCTGCCCTGCAGCAACAGCTAACGCCTTTGGCCGGGCAAACTATTGAGGTGCAATGCCTGCAGCCGCAGACGACCTGGCACTGGGTTATTGAGCAGACCCAGATCGATTTCGCTGCCGAACCCGCAACCAACCCAGCCGTCGTTATCCGCGGCAGTGCTCAAGACCTGCTGCAGGCAGCAATGACAGGCAACACGGGATGGCCGCTAGAAATTCAGGGCGATGCGACGGTATTGCTCAAGCTCCAGGCGCTAATTAAGCAATTTTCACCGGACCTGGCCAGGCCACTATCAGCCCTCATCGGCGATGAGGAGGGTCAGCGCGGTGCGGCCTTGGTCGAATTTGGGGTTTCAGCCCTGAAAGACATCGTTAGCGCGGCACACAAAGAAAGCCACCACGCCGCTGAGGCTTTTCTCGCCAAACGCTATACCTCCGAAGCTGACGGCAACGCGCTTTATGATCGACTAAGCGCCTTGCGGCTCCGAGTAGATCGGCTGCAGGCCCGACTGGATTTGTTCGCGCCACCCGAGACCAAACGCTAATGGGGTGGCGCAATCTGCAATACGTTTTGGGTCTGATCAAAACCATTCTGGGACATCGTCTGCACCACCTGGTGCCGCTGGAGCTTATCCCCAGTCTTGCCGCACGCTGGGGGCTTAGGCTTGCGCGCATGTTGCTCCCCGCTGGCACGCCGGCAGAACAACAGCTGGTGACGGCCTTAACCTCTCGCGGACCGGTATTCATTAAACTTGGCCAGCTGCTATCGACCCGGCCTGATGTGTTGGGCGATGCGCTCTGCCGGACCCTGGCTACCCTGCAAGATCGGGTCGCCCCTTTGGACAGTGGTGAGGCCCTGCGGGTCATCCAGGAGGCTTTGGGAGAAGACGCGCTACGCCAATTTCTCCACATTGAACCGGAACCCCTGGCCAGTGCCTCCATTGCGCAAGTTCACGGGGCGCGGTTAGTTACTGGCGAAGAGGTGATCATAAAAGTAGTGCGGCCGGGAATCGATCATCTGATCGAAACCCAGATGAGCGCCTTAATCGCGCTATCGCACTGGTTAGAGTCACGTTTTCCGCTGCTGCGTCAGCTTCACTTCACGCAAATTCTCGACGACCAGCGTCAAGTCATGCTGACCGAACTGAACATGTTCTCAGAGGCTCGCAATCAGATTCAGCTGCGGCGTAATTTTGCCGATTCACCGCTGCTGCATGTACCGCGGTTGTATCCTTCCTTCACGCGCCTCAATTTGCTTGTAATGACCCGCATATACGCCCCGAGTATTGGCGACCGAGAGGTTCTAGCGGCGGCGGGCGTTGATTTTCAGGTGCTGGCCCATAAGGGGGTGGAAACCTTTTTCACCCAGGTTTTTGAACACAACTTTTTTCACGCTGACATGCACCCCGGTAACGTTTTTGTGGACATCAGCGACCCCAAAGACCCCAAGTGGATCGCTCTGGATTGCGCCATCATGGGCAGCCTGAGCGAATCGGATAAGTCTTATCTGGCACAAAATCTTATCGCCTTCTTCGCCCGGGACTACCGCCAGATCGTCAATCTCCATCTGCGTTCGGGATGGATTCCTGCGACAACGGATGCCGACGCGTTCGAGGCCGTCATTGCCTCGGTGTGTGACCCAATTTTCGCCCAGCCGCTAAGCGAAATATCCTTCGCCAGTTTTATGACGGAGCTGCTCGACGCCGCGAGAACTTTCAACATGCAGGTTCAGCCCCAACTGGTGCTGCTGCAGAAAACCCTGCTCTATATCGAAGGACTCGGGCGGCAGCTTTATCCCCAGCTGGACCTATGGGAAACCGCCGCACCCTTCATGCAGCGTTGGGCGGTACGCAACTTGGGCCTCATCGCCATTTTCGGCAAGCTGGTTGAACAGGGACCCAAGCTTTTAAGCGAACTGCACCGCCTGCCTACCCTGTTGGATGACAGTCAAACCATCGACCTGCGTAGACAGTTAGCCCAGCAGCAGAGCCAGCTTGAACAACTGCACAGCACACTGTTACTGCAGCGCAGCCGCAGCACGCGCCGCTGGCTGTTGAGCGCTGGCGTGCTCACTGCCGGGGCCGTATGGCTGCTATGTGCAGGTATACCGTAGGTGGTAGGATGCTTGGCCCATTAGTCAAACGAGCGCGCTATGAGCGTCCTAGACGAATTAACTGAAGTCCTCGCCCAGCGTAAAAGCGAAAACCCAGAAACGTCCTATGTCGCCGCTCTGCACAAAAAAGGCTTAAACAAAATTCTGGAAAAGGTCGGCGAGGAAGCCACGGAAGTGATCTTGGCCGCCAAGGACGCAGCAGCCGATGACCACCAGCGGGATGAGGTGATAAAGGAAACCGCAGACCTGTGGTTCCACACCATGGTCATGCTCAGCGCACTGGGCAGAACACCCCAAGACGTGCTGGATGAGCTTGGCAAACGCTTTGGGGTTAGCGGGCTGGACGAAAAGGCCAGCCGCCAGAAGTAAACCGGCTTGTGCTAGCGCTGTTACCGGCGTAACGAAGCCCTCTATAATCACACCAACATTAGCGGAGACCTCAATGTTTGGATTTGGCATGCAAGAACTCCTGGTCATCCTGGCCATCGTACTGTTGCTGTTTGGCCCGAAGCGCCTGAAAAATATTGGCTCTGACTTGGGCAACGCCATAAAAGGCTTTCGCACAGCCGTCACCGACGACGATAAGCCCACGGAAAATACCGAGCAAAACAGTGCCAAGGTTATTGACGGCGAGGCTACCCAGGCAACGGGCGGCAGTGAGGAGCCGGCGCACAAACCAAGCCAGGACACCAAGGCCTGACGCACTTCCAAAACTCTGCGCCCAGAGGAGATTAACGCGGCCCCATGTTCAGCGATTTCGGCACCATGGAACTGATGCTGGTACTGCTGGTCACCCTGTTGGTGATTGGCCCAGAACGCCTGCCTGAAACCCTGCGAACGCTGGGTTTGTGGATGGGCCGAATCAGTCGCTCTTTCACCTCAGTGAAAGTGGAAATTGAGCAAGAAATCGGCATGGACGACATCCGCCGCCAGCTGCACAACGAGCAAGTCATGGCAGAAATGAAAAAGATCGAAGACGACGTCAACGCCAACGTCGCACCCACTGACCCCGGCAAGCAGTCTGAGGCCGCCGACACCGAGGAATCCACAGCGAAGCCCCCGCCCAGCGCGCCATGACCTCTGAGCCCAATCAACAAGATACGTCCAGCGACAAGGAAATGCCCTTTGTCGAACACTTAATCGAGTTGCGCAGTCGCATTCTGCGCAGCTTTGCGTTCATCGGTATTTTGTTTATCCCCATCTATTATTTTGCGGGGCCGCTCTTTAGCTTCGTCTCTGCACCCCTGGTGCAAGCACTGCCAGATGGCTCTTCAATGATCGCCACCCAGGTAACATCGCCTTTCCTTACACCGTTTAAGCTGGCCATCTATACGGCGATATTTCTTGGCATCCCATTTTTGCTGCACCAGCTTTGGGCCTTCGTTTCACCGGGCCTTTATCGCAGCGAGAAGCGCTTCGCCTTTCCTCTGCTGTTTTCTAGCGTGGTGCTTTTTTATGCGGGCATGGCGTTTAGCTACTTCTTGGTATTTCCACTGGTTTTTGGGTTTTTGGTCACGGTGAGTCCCGAGGGAGTGCCAATGATGACCGACATCAATCAGTATTTGGATTTTGTCCTCAAGATGTTCCTGGCCTTTGGCATCGCTTTTGAAATTCCCGTGGCCACTTTCTTGCTGGCCTGGTCGGGACTGTCCAGCGCAAAACGCATGGCCAACAAGCGCCCCTACGTCATCATTGGCTGCTTTGTTGCGGGCATGCTGCTCACGCCACCCGACGTGGTTTCCCAGCTGCTGCTGGCCTTGCCTACCTGGATTTTGTTCGAGTTTGGGGTGCTGCTGGCGCGGCTTGTGGAACGCCGTAATGCGGACGACAGCCTGGACAGCGAGTCCAAAGCCCAGGCAGAGTGAGCGCTTAGCGTTTAGGCTGGCGGCTCTACTACTAAGGTAAAGGGGCCGTCGTTGACGCTTTGGACCTGCATGTCGCCACCGAAGACCCCAGCCTGCACGGGCATCAACTGACCCAGCTGGAGCAGAAATGCCTCGTAAACCTGTTTTGCGTGGGCGGGTACAGCGGCGCCAGAAAACGACGGTCGTCGGCCTTTGCGAACATCTGCGAGCAAGGTGAACTGGGAGATGACTAGAGCAGCGCCGCCGATGTCCGTGACGCTGCGAGATGTTTTTGCCGTTGCCGAGGCATCGAAAATCCGCAGGTTGGCGATTTTTTCAGCAAGCCAGCGAACCTCTTGCTCACCGTCCTGGTCTGCCACGCCAAGATAAATCAACAGGCCCCGCTCGATTTGCCCCACCAGCGCGCCGTCTACGCTGACGCTGGCGCTGCGAACCCTCTGCACCACGGCCTTCATCAGGCAGCGCCGGCTGAGTTTGCTGAAACCTGCCCCATCGCGTTAGGCGCGCTTGCGCTCACTTTCTTTCAGCAACAGCTTACGCACGCGAATGTTCTCCGGCGTGATTTCCACCAGCTCATCGTCGTCGATGAATTCCAGCGCCTGCTCAAGAGTCATGGTCACCGCGCCGCTAAGCTGGATGTTTTCATCGGTTCCCGATGCCCGTACGTTGGTGAGCTTTTTTTCCTTCAGCGCATTTACGGTCAAGTCGTTGGCTCTGGAGTGGATACCTACCACCATGCCCTCATAAACCATGTCGTTCGGCTTAACCATCATGCGACCCCGGGCCTGCAGGTTCCAAAGCGCAAAACCAACGGCCTTACCTTGGGCATTGGAGATCAGCACGCCATTTTTGCGAGCCCCCACCTCTTCCGCCGTGCGCGGTCCAAACCCATCGGACGCGAAAGACATAATGCCGGTGCCGGAGGTTTGGGATAGAAAGATCGGGCGGTACCCCATGATCCCGCGGCTGGGAATACGAAACTGCAGACGCACCCGACCCTTACCGTCGGGCTGCATTTCCTGAAGTTCACCCCGGCGATCACCCAGAGACTCCATAACCTTGCCCTGATGCTGCTCCTCGATGTCCAAGGTGAGGGTTTCAAATGGCTCGTGCATGACACCATCGATTTCTCGGTAGATAACCTGCGGCCTAGAAACCGCCAGCTCGAACCCTTCTCGCCGCATGGTTTCAATCAGTACCGACAAATGGAGCTCGCCGCGACCAGAAACCCGGAAGCGATCAGGGTCCGGCGTGTCCTCTACCATCAGAGCAACATTGTGCAGGGCTTCGGTTTGCAGCCGATCGCGGATCTGACGGCTTGTCACGTACTTGCCTTCCTTGCCGGACAGCGGTGAATTGTTGACACAGAACATCATCGTTAGGGTTGGTTCATCCACCGACAGCGCCGGCAGGGCCTCCGCTTGTTCCGGTGCGCACAAGGTGTCGGAAATATTGATCTTCTCGATACCGGTTAAGCAGATAATGTCCCCGGCGCTGGCTTGGGGGGCTTCAACCCGCTCCAAGCCGCTGTGCCGATAAATGTTCATGACCTTACCCTTGCGCTCCATTCCTTCCCGATCCACAACAACCACTTGCTGGTTACGCTCGACACGGCCCCGGGTAATGCGCCCGATGCCAATCACCCCCTCATAGGTGGAATAGTCCAGGGAACTGATTTGCATTTGAAACGGCCCGGCTTCATCAACGTCAGGCGCTGGCACCTGGTCAACAATCATGTCCAGCAGCGGGCTCATGTCGTCGGCAATGGCGTCCAGCTCCAAGCCCGCCACACCGTTGATCGCCGAGGCGTACACCGAAGAAAAGTCCAGCTGTTCGTCCGAGCCGCCCAGGTTATCGAAAAGCTCGAATACCTGGTCAATGGCGCGGTCGGGATCCGCCCCGGGGCGGTCGATTTTGTTCACCACAACAATGGGCTTAAGCCCGTAGGCAAAAGCCTTCTGGGTCACAAACCGTGTTTGTGGCATTGGGCCATCTACCGCATCCACCAGCAGCAGTACCGCGTCTACCATGGACAAGATCCGCTCCACTTCTCCGCCGAAGTCTGCGTGCCCTGGCGTATCGACAATATTGATCTGGATGTCCCGGTAGTTGATGGCGGTATTTTTCGCCAGAATCGTAATGCCTCGTTCTTTCTCAAGGTCATTACTGTCCA
>CAZWQK010000002.1:0-12625 GCA_964635835.1 uncultured Pseudomonadales bacterium | reverse complement strand
GGCGTCCAGTAAGCCCGTTTGCTGCAGCAGGCAATCCACCAAGGTGGTTTTGCCATGGTCGACGTGAGCAATAATCGCAACATTACGGACATTCAAATTCGGCACGGTGGGTTCTTCCTTGTTGGGGAACTCTGGCAATAACGCTTGGCTGAGTTGATGCTCAGCGTTGAGCGGGCGCGATTATGGCCCAAGGAACGTCACCTGTCGCCTAAAAGTACAGCCGCAGCCCTGGGCCCAAGGCTCTTTGGGTTGGAAGAAAACCCCCAACTTCATTTGTGTCTTTGATCCGAATGCACCAGAATAGCGCGCGTGGCAGTGCCTCCTTTACGGCTTGCACTTTTTTGGTGCGTTCCACGAGGAAAGTTTTAGAAACCACAGTAACTTCAACAAGTTATATAACGCCTTGCATGGCACGACTTTTGCTTATGACCTTTGAGATTGACGTTTAAGATTGACCTTTACGATTGATCTTTATGACTGATCTGTGTCGAAGAAACTCAGGCGAGTTTCAACTCGGTCAGAATGCAAAATACGCAATCCATTAACCCGCTTTGGAGCGAACAGCCTAGGATGGAACTGCACAACGCAGACCTAGCGCCCACATCGAAGGAGACAAACCAAGTATGAAATCTAAACTCGAATACATCTGGCTGGACGGATTTCAGCCCACTCAAAGTCTGCGCAGCAAGACGCAGATGAGCAAAGACAATTTCACCGGTGCTCTGGAAGACGTGGCCATGTGGTCTTTCGACGGCAGCTCAACGGAACAGGCCGAAGGCGGCAGTTCAGACTGCTTGCTCAAGCCAGTGGCCATCTACCCGGACCCAGACCGTCAAAATGCCTACCTGGTCATGTGCGAGGTTCTTAACGCCGACGGTACCCCACACCCTTCTAACGGTCGCGCAACCATCGACGATGATGACAACGATTTCTGGTTCGGTTTCGAGCAAGAATACTTTCTGTGGGATATCGACACCCAGCTGCCCCCAGGATTCCCTCCCGGTGGTTTTCCAGCACCCCAGGGCCCTTACTACTGCTCGGTTGGCGCAGGCAATGCCTTCGGCCGCGATTGTGTTGAGGAGCATTTCGACCTCTGCCTGGAAGCTGGCATCAACGTCGAGGGTATCAACGCCGAGGTTGCTGCGGGCCAATGGGAATTTCAGGTTTTCGCCAAGGGTGCCAAGCAAGCTGGCGATGAAACTTGGATCGCTAGATACCTGCTTGAGCGCACCGGTGAGAAGTACGGCTACTCCATCAACTGGCATCCGAAGCCCTTCGGCGATCTGGACTGGAATGGCTCCGGCATGCACGCGAACTTCTCCAACGAAGCCATGCGCACCGAAGGTAAGGAAGAGATTTTCACCAAGATCTGCGAAGAGTTCGGCAAGAACATTCAACGCCACATGAGCGTGTATGGTGCCGACAACGACCAGCGCTTGACCGGCAAGCACGAAACTCAGTCTATCGACGAGTTCAGCTACGGCATCTCGGATCGTGGAGCCTCAATCCGCATCCCTGTGTCCACCCCGGCCGACGGCTGGGTGGGCCGACTGGAAGATCGGCGCACTGCGTCCAATGCCGACCCCTACAAAGTGGCGGCAGCCATCGTTAAGACCACAAAGGAAGCACTTTCCTAGGTCACTAGCGATCCAGAACAAGGGTGTCGCCTTTGGGCGCACCCTTTGTTGTTACGGTGTGTCTGTTAACGTGCGTCTGTTAACGTGCGTCTTGGCTGGCAACGCGGATCAGCCGCCTTCTTCAGCTTAACGCCAAGAAAATCTCACCGCTGAACCGAGCTTGCCCCAAGATTTTTCGGTCCATGTTCTAACGATCGACTGTTACGCTTGCTCTTTGTTGGTGCGTGCCCTATTTTGGTGCAAACGGCCCCATGGCCCATCACTGACAGGCAAACAGATGCCCTTGAGCTCTGAGTTACGCTGTTGAATTTACTGATCTGCACTGAAAGCGTGTACTTACATACATAAAAAGGAACCGGGCCCGATTTTTGCTTTGCTATCAGCAAAACCAATGGACACGCAGACAGGTAAGCACGAACGAACCGGTAGTCCTGAGAAACGAAGCAACAAAGCCGCAGGATACACAGCAAACCCAATGACCACGCCGAAACGACAGCCTAAGCATCGCCAGCGTCTAACAGAGCACCTGTTCGATTCGTTGACGACGGCCGTGGTGGTCTTAGACCAAGACTTGCGCCTGGCCTCTCTCAACAGCGCCGCGGAAGACTTACTGCACGTTTCAGCGGCTTCTGTGATTGGCAGCCCTCTTACCGCTCTGGTGCTCAAAGCCGAGCAGCTGGTCGCATCCCTAGAGCAGGCCATCACCGAGACCCAGCCCTTCACCGCCAGAAACGTCGGCCTACAGCTGCCTGAAAATATGGTGGAGGAAGTGGATCTAGCCGTATCCACCCTTGAATCGCCTCCGGGACTTCTGCTGGAGCTCCACCCCACCAGCCGAATCAACGCCATAAGCCAGGGTAGTTTCAGCGAGGAACAGCAAATCACCACGCGAAGCCTGATCAAGGGCCTGGCCCACGAGGTGAAGAACCCACTGGGTGGCATTCGCGGAGCCGCTCAGCTGCTGGAACGAGCTCTGCCCAACGACGACCTGCGGGAGTACACGGGCATTATCATCAGCGAGGCAGACCGCCTGAGAGATTTGGTGGATCGCATGCTCGGGCCCTGGCAGCCCATACAATTTGAGCCAGTGAATCTCATCGAAGTCATCGAACGGGTAATGCAAATTTTGCAGCCTGAGTTCAAACCTAACTTGCACCTGCAGCGGGATTACGACCCAAGTTTGCCCGAGGTGTCCGGAAATAAAGACCAGCTCATTCAGGCCATTCTCAATATTGCCCGCAACGCCTGCCAGGCTTTAGCAACGGTGGAATACGCCAAGCTGCTCTTTCGCACCCGGGTCATGCGCCAGTTCACCATTGGCTCTGTGCGGCACCGACAGGTGATGCACCTAAGCATTACCGACAATGGACCCGGTATTCCGGCAGATCTCATCGACCGAATTTTCTTTCCCATGATCAGCGGTACCGCTGAAGGCTCTGGTCTGGGTCTGTCCATTTCTCAAAACATTATTGGTCAACATGGAGGCGCGTTGCAGGTCTCAAGCCGGCCGGGCAATACGGTGTTCTCCGTGTTTTTACCCTTCCACGGGCCTGGGGCTGCTAACGCCAGCGACAAGGGACAATCGCTATGAACAAACACGTATGGGTGATCGATGACGACAGTGCTATTCGCTGGGTTTTGGATCGAGCCTTGAGCCAGGCGGGCATCCCTATCACTGCCTTCAACACCGCGGATCAGGCGCTTCACCACCTCAACGACGAAGCACCGCTTGCCATCATTACCGACATTCGCATGCCGGGCACTTCGGGCCTGGATTTTCTTCATCAGGTCAAGGAAACCCACAACCAAGTGCCCATCATCGTCATGACAGCCCACTCTGATCTGCAAAGTGCAGTGACGAGCTTCGAGCATGGCGCCTTTGAGTACCTCCCCAAACCCTTTGATGTAGATGAGGCTGTCGCGGTGGTGCGCCGGGCCATTGCGCAAACCCAGGACACACAGCCCATCGCCATCGCTGAGACTCAGGGCGCAACCGAAATCATTGGCAAGGCGCCAGCCATGCAGGAGGTTTTCCGCGCAATTGGCCGACTGTCTTCGTCCAACGTCACCGTACTCATCAATGGTCCGTCAGGTTCGGGTAAAGAGCTGGTGGCGCGAGCCTTGCACCGACATTCGCCCCGTCAAGACGGCCCTTTCGTCGCCCTGAACGTCGCTGCCATTCCCAGCGATCTCATCGAAAGCGAGCTGTTTGGCCATGAAAAAGGCGCGTTCACTGGCGCGGCTCAGCGGCGGGTTGGACGCTTCGAGCAGGCCGAAGGCGGCACCCTATTTTTGGACGAAATCGGCGACATGCCGGCATCTGCGCAAACTCGACTGCTGCGGGTGCTGGCGGAAAACGAATTCTATCGCGTCGGCGGCCATAACTCTGTCAGCGCCAATGTACGCATCGTGGCTGCCACCCATCAAAATCTCGAAGAGCTGGTAGAAAAAGGTAAGTTTCGCGACGATTTATTCCATCGCCTAAACGTTATCCGGGTTCACGTGCCCAGCCTTGCCGAGCGCCGGGAAGACATTCCCCTGCTCGCCCAGCACTTTCTCGATGCCGCCGCCAAAGAACTGGGCGATGAGCCAAAAAGACTGGATCCAGCCACCGCCGACTACCTGGGCCTGCTACCTTGGCCCGGCAATGTTCGTCAGCTGGAAAATACCTGCCGGTGGCTTCAGGTTATGGCGAGTTCGCGCACGGTTCTTATTGAGGACCTGCCGCCGGAACTCCAGCAAAGTGAATCCATTTCAGACAACGACAGCTGGGAGACTATTCTGGAGCTTTGGGCCAATCAACAGCTGGAAAAAGAGCCCGACCTGGCGCTACTGGATTGCGCGCTGCCGAAATTTGAACGCATCATGATCAACGCCGCCCTGCGTAAAACCGGCGGGCGCAAAAAAGATGCGGCCGACCTTTTGGGATGGGGCCGAAACACCCTGACCCGAAAGATGCAGGAGCTTGGCTTATAAAGGACGTAAACTCCGGTACCTTCCAACTGCACGGCGCTTACTCATGGATGTGGTTCTGTATCAGCCCGAGATCCCGCCCAACACCGGCAACATCATTCGCATTTGCGCCAACACCGGCGCATCCCTGCACCTGATTCAGCCCCTCGGATTCGACTGGGACGACAAACGCCTGCGTCGAGCCGGCCTGGATTATCACGACTTTGCCCAAGTGACCCTTTACGACAATTTGCCCGCCTGCGAGACCAAGCTCTCCGGCCGGCGCTGGTTTGCCATGACAACCAAGGGCAGTCGGAACTTTGCGGACGTTGAATTTCAGCCCGACGACGTGCTGCTTTACGGCCCGGAAACTCGGGGGCTGCCCGAGGAGGTGTTGGCCCGATGGCCTACCGAGCGAAAGCTACGTATTCCGATGCAGGCCACCAGTCGAAGCATTAATCTTGCAAATTCTGTGGCCATTACGCTTTACGAAGCGTGGCGACAACGCGGTTACGACGGTGTGCTGTAACCCGCCCCTAATGGGTGGTAGGCGCCTCGGACTGCTGTTGCTGTCTTTTCTGCAAAGCCTGCAGGTACAGAGCCTCAAAGTTCACTTGAGCCAAATTAATCGGCGGAAAGCCCCCCTTAACAACGAGGTTGTCTAGCGCTTCACGCGCGTAGGGAAAAAGCGTGGTGGGACACGCGATGCCAATGATTTGGCTCAGCTGAGCGGCCTCGGCGTTTTGAATCAGGAAAATTCCCGCCTGCTGAATCTCAACCAAAAAGCCCAGATAGTCTTCTTCCACATTGGCGCGTATGGTAATCGTTAGTACCACCTCATGCCGATCATCGGGCAAAGGCGTCGCCTGAGTATTAATGTCCACCGAGAGATTCGGCTGCCACTGCCGGGTAAAAACCTCCGGCGATTTCGGTGATTCAAAAGACGCATCTTTCAAGTACACCTTTTCAATGCGCATTTGCACCCGATTTTCCAGCTCGGTAGCGCCTCCGGCCGTTATGCCCTGATCTTCGTCGGTCATGATTTCACCACTGGTAGGTTCTGGGCGCGCCACTCAGCGTAACCTCCGGTAAGCCGCACCACGTTATTAAAGCCGTTTTTCTGCAGCAGCGTACCGGCCGCCCCAGAGTGTTGGCCCATCTTGCAGGCAATAATCACTGGCGTGTCTTTGTACTTGGCCAGCTCATCGATGCGAGACTCCAGGGACGCGTAGGGAATATTTACCGCGTCTACAATGTGGCCTTCATCAAATTCCCCGCGCTCCCGCACATCCAGAACGATGGCCTTGTCCTTATTGACCAAGCGAACCAGCTCCTGAGTTCCAATGGTGGCGCCTGCCCGGACCGACTCGTTGCGAAAAAACAAAAACACCAGCAGAAGAAAAGCGCCGACGAGAAGCGGGTGGTTGCCGAGAAAGGTGAAAAACTGGTCCATAGAAACTGCCTTTTGCGAGACCGACGATTATACACGTTCATCCTTAAAGCCTTAGCTTTTTGCTAGAATCGGCGCCACGCCACTGGGCGTTCCCAGCCTGGAGGCCTGCGGGCGCGCCACAACGCCGACCGCGACCCCATAACTCAAAGGATTACCGACCATGTCCGATGTCAGCCTGCTGGTCATACTCGATGGATTTGGCCATCGGCTTGAAACAGAAAATAATGCCATCGCCTTAGCCAACACCCCAACCTGGGACCGGCTGCTGGATCAACGACCCCATACCCTCATCTCTGGTTCCGGCCTCGACGTGGGCCTGCCCCAAGGTCAAATGGGTAATTCGGAAGTCGGCCACATGAATCTAGGATCCGGGCGGGTGGTTTATCAGGACTTCACGCGCATTAACAAGGCCGTAGAGACCGGCGAATTCGCTCGCAACCCGGCCTTTACTGACGTGTTCGACGCGGTAAATGAGGCTGACTCTGCCCTGCACATCATGGGTCTGCTATCGCCAGGCGGAGTGCACAGCCATGAGGAACAGATATTTGCCCTGATCCGCAGCGCCGCGGCCGCCGGTGTCAGCCAGATCTTTTTACATGCGTTTCTTGACGGTCGGGACACGCCGCCGCGCAGCGCCATGGCTTCCCTCGAAGCGGCACAAAATCTGTTCAACGACCTGGGCTGCGGCAGGCTAATGAGTCTGTGCGGTCGCTACTACGCCATGGACCGGGACAATAATTGGGAGCGCCAGGCCAGAGCCTACAATTTATTGGCTCGAGGAGAGGCGCCTTTTCATGCCCAAAGTGCCACGGCGGCACTTCAGGCCGCTTACGACCGAGACGAAAACGACGAGTTCGTGCAGCCAACTGCTATTCACCCCGAAGACGAACCCCCTCGTGGCATTGGCGCCCAGGACGGCGTTATCTTCATGAACTTTCGCGCGGATCGAGCGCGACAGCTCACTCGCGCCATGACCGAAAGCGACTTTTCCGGATTTGAGCGGCGCTCTTTCTCGCCTGCCGCCAAGTTTGTGACCCTCACCCAATACGCCGACGACATAAAAGTACCCTGCGCCTTCGCGCCGGAAACACTGCACAATTCCCTCGGAGAATTTTTGCAGAACAACGGCAAACGGCAACTGCGCATTGCGGAAACGGAAAAGTATGCTCATGTGACATTCTTTTTTTCTGGCGGCCGAGAGCAACCCTTTGACGGCGAGAAACGCATTTTGATCCCCTCGCCAGATGTGGCCACCTACGACCTGCAGCCGGAAATGAGTGCAGTAAAAGTCACCGATCAGTTGGTCCAGGCTATCCAGGGCGGGGAATTCGATGTCATCATCTGCAACTACGCCAACGGCGACATGGTAGGCCACAGCGGCAAGCTGGCCCCAGCCATCACAGCAGTGGAGACCCTGGATCAATGTTTGGCGCGCTTGGAAGAGGCCATTGTCAGTGTCGGCGGCAACATGCTGATTACCGCAGATCATGGCAACGTCGAGCTTATGCGCGACCCAAGCACGGACCAGGAGCATACCGCTCACACCAGCAATCTCGTGCCCCTGGTCTATGTGGGCGAGCAGTCAGTGCAGCTCAAATCCGGCGGCAGCCTGTGCGATGTAGCGCCAACGCTGCTGAATCTTATGCACCTGGATGCGCCCGATGAGATGACCGGAAACAGCTTGGCTACGCCGGCCTGAAAATGAGCAAATCCTGGGCTGGTTTGTGGCATCAACGCTGGTACGTTGCGGGCATCATCCTTTGGTCTATGCCCATGCTTCACGCAGCCGAGGTCGCAACCCAGGACGAAGCCGAAGCTGCTCTTGCTGCGGTTGTCCGGGAACTCAACGATCTGGAAACCTGGTTGACCCAAGCTCAGCAGCAAAGCGCTGAGCTTGGGCAGCAGATTCGCGAACAGGATCAGGCCATCAATGACCTGGTGGGGCAGACCCAAGCGTCAGAACGGGTCCTTGCCGAAACGCGCAGCTCGGTGCGTCGGCTCAAGCGCCAGCAGCAGCGCTTGCAGGCTCAGGTAGAAGACCAACGCACAGCCATCATCGCCCACCTGAAAGCAACTTCCCGTCTTGGCGGCGATGACTTCATTAAGCAGCTGCTAAACCAGCAGGCCAGCGCAGACGTCGACCGGCTAATTCGCTACCACCAGTATTTGGGTGAACAGCGTCTCACCGCCATGGATCGCTACAAGACCGACATCACTGCACTGGAACAACTGGCGCGCCAGCTGGACGACAAGCTGCAAGAACAAACCGAGCAAACCGCTGCTCTGGCTCAGCAAACCAAAGACCTGCAAGCCCAGCGGCAGGAGCGCTCTGGCGCCATTCAGGCGCTGGCCAGTCAACGCAAAACAAAGGCAGCTCAGCAGCAAGCGCTGCTTGCAGACAGTGAGCGATTGCGCCAGCTGCTGAATCAATTGCGCAGGCAAACGTCGGTTTTGGATGGCAGCGATTTCGCCGCGGCAAAAGGGCGTTTGCCCAGGCCGCTAAACGGCAAGATTCGGCATCGCTTTGGCGACTCTCGTGCGGGAACCAACCTCAATTGGCGCGGCATCGACTTGAGCGGCTCTATTGGTGCCGACGTCACCGCGGTATTTCGCGGCAAAGTAATTTTCAGCGACTGGCTGCGAGGCTTCGGGTTAATCGCCATCGTGGACCACGGTGACGGCTATATGACGCTTTACGGTCACGCAGACGCGCTGACCAAGGAGGCCGGTGACTGGGTGGAAAGCGGGGAAACCCTGGCCCAAGCCGGCAACAGTGGTGGCGGCTACGAGCCCGGCATTTACTTTGAGTTGCGGCATCAAGGCGCGGTGCAAAATCCCCAGCAGTGGTTAGCACAATGACCCGAAAGGAGGCCCCAGAACCAACCCCAGAACCAACCCCAGAACCAACCCAAAAGCCGACCCAACAATCGGCTCGAGCATCCACATCGGGCAGCCACAGACCCATCACCCTGCGCACTCTGGGGTTGGGCATCGCCTTCGGCATTACCTTAGGACTGGTATTGGGCGAGGCGCAAAAAAAATCACCCCCACCCTTCCACAGTTTTGACAACGCCAAGGAACAGATCCAGGAACACTATCTGAGAGATTTAGATAGCGCCCAACTGGAGCAGGCGGCTATCCAGGGTATGGTGAGCCAACTAGACGAACACTCGGAACTGCTGACGCCTGACGCCTATCAACGCTTGCTGCAAGAAAGCCAGGGCAGCTTTGTTGGCATTGGTCTCGAGATTGGCCTTGAGGACGGTTACTTCACCGTGCTTCGCGTGCTGGAAACCTCCCCTGCCGCTGCACAGGACATAAGGCCCGGCGATCGCATCATCAGCGTGGACGATGCGCCGGTTAAGGGCAAATTACTCAGCGAGTTGATTGGACTCTTAAGGGGTGAGAAAGACACTCGGGTTACCGTTGGATTTACTCGTCTCAACGGCATGGCGTCCGGCCGGAGCCCTTTTCAGCGGACACTGACGCGAAACAAACTGCAGGGTGCCTACTTGCAAACCCGGCGCCTTGGCGGAGACATCGCGCATCTCAAAGCCACGCAATGCTACGACGGCTTAGCCCAAGACCTGATGAAGGTTGTCACATCCTCGACCAACGCGCCGGTCCGCGGCCTGATTCTGGACCTGCGAAATAATCCCGGCGGTACCCTGACCTGTGCCGTTGAAACCGCGGATTTATTCTTGAATCGCGGCAACATTGTCACCACGGCAACCGCAGCGAATTTAGCGGAATCCGACAATACCCGCCCCTACCCGGCCAAGCCCAAAGCGCCACTGCACTCGCTGCCCACGGTAGTGCTGGTCAATGCGGGAACCGCGTCGGCGGCAGAAATCATCGCTGGCGCGCTGCAGGATCAAGATGCGGCCACCGTCATAGGCAGCCAAACCTTTGGCAAGGGCACGGTGCAAACCCTGCTACCGCCGCTGCCCAATGGCAGCGCCATGAAAGTCACCACCGCCATCTATTTCACCCCAAAGGGACGCACGTTTAGTGAGCAGGGGCTGGTGCCCGATGTGTTGTTGCAAGAAGACGAATCCGCCGTGACAAAAGCGCTGGCAATACTCAACCAGACCAGGCCCGCGAAAGACCAGAAGCCCCAGGGTGACGCTAGCTAGCGTTTGGCGCATCCAGCAGAGCCTGGCCCTCGGCAACGTCTAGGGTGCCCTCGTAGATCGCGCGCCCGGTAATCGCACCGAACAACAGTTCAGGTGTCGACGCAAAGGCCGCTTTCAGCGCCGCAAGATCCGTCAATTCTGTAACGCCACCCGAGGCTATAACCGGCAGCCCGGCAGCCTTGGCCAACGCCAGGGTGGCCTCTACGTTGAGGCCCTGCATCATGCCGTCCCGGTCAATATCCGTATAGACAATGCCGGCCAGAGGCAGTTCCGCTAGACCCTGCACAAAGTCCAGGGCCGTGATCCCGGCGTCTTTATCCCATCCCTCAGTGGCCACCCGGCCACCTCTGGCGTCCAGGCCAAGGATCATCTTGCCCGGATACCGCCGGGCCATCTCGTGCAGAAAAGCCGGTTCTTCCACGGCCTTGGTACCCAAAATCAACCCCTGAACTCCGGCGTCCAGGTACGCCTCGACGATTTGTTCTGTGCGGATACCCCCACCCACCTGTACGGGCACCTGGCCCATGGCTGAGACCATGTCCCGGATCAATTCACCATTACGGGGAATTCCCGCAAAAGCCCCGTCCAAATCGACAATGTGCAGACGCCGTGCGCCCTGGGCTTTCCAATGCTCGGCCATGGCGACGGGATCGCTGGAAAATACCGTGGAGTCATCCATGCGTCCTTGGCGCAGGCGCACGCACTGACCTTCTTTCAGGTCAATGGCTGGAATCAAAATCACGGCTACAAACTACCCTTTGTCGAGGGCACGATACCGCTCATGCGCGAATCCTCGGACACGGCAACTCGCAGCGCACGGCCAAACGCTTTGAATAACGTCTCAGCCTGATGATGGGCGTTTTCGCCAAGCAGATTGTCTAAATGGACGGTCATCATGGCGTGATTCACCAAGCCCTGGAAAAACTCCCGCAACAAATCAACGTCAAAATCACCAACCCGCCCACGGGTATAGTCGACGCGATAATGCAGCCCCGGCCTACCGGACAAATCGATCACGGCGCGCGACAGAGCCTCATCCAGGGGCACATAGGCATGGCCATAACGCGTTAGCCCGCTTTTATCGCCAATGGCCTTGTTCAGCGCCTGACCCAGCACAATGCCCACGTCCTCCACCATATGGTGCGCGTCTACTTCCAGGTCGCCAGTGGCTTCAACGTGAATATCGATCATTCCGTGTCGGGCAATTTGCGTCAGCATGTGATCGAAGAAAGGCAGGCCCGTCGCAAAGTGACTGGTGCCATCGCCATCTAAGTTAATGCTGAGTTTTATCTGGGTTTCGGTGGTATCCCGAGTGATGGAAGCCTGACGCACGATGTTCTCTCTTGATGTTGGGGAAACTTGATTTCCGGGAATGCAGCGCCCCGGCCTTGGCGGGTTACGCAGGCGGCAGTTTAGCCGCCTTTGCGCCGCCTTTCACGAGGAAAGGAGCCAAGTCGATTCGGTGATGACCAACGCAAAATCAAGCAAAGATCCAGCAAAGACCCGGCAATTGCTAGAGCCTGTCCATCAGGTCTCCGTGAGGCAGGTACCTATTGTCGGTGTTCTGCTTGATCCACCCGGTAAGTTCAGCAGTCATGCAGCCATTTTTTTTCAACGCCCTCACCAAGGCGACCACGGGGGATTTTGCACCAGCCTGCCAGCTTGAATACTGGCCCTCGCCCAAGGTAAACAACCGGATCAAAGGCACCAGATCAGTGGGCGAGGTTGCCGGGGCCGCTGCTCGCCAGCCCGGGTGCGTAAGCAGTGGCTGCAGCTGCATGACCTCATCGTCACTCAGGGTCAACTTCACCGCATCGGCCGCCTGGCGATGCGCAGCTGCCACAGCAAGCTGCAGTAGCGCCTCATCAATGGCTTGAGGTTCAGCCGCCATTTGTTTCGGATCAAACGTACCAACACTCATAACAATCTCACATTCTGCTTTTCGATCACTGCCCACCCGGCGGCGGCCTGTAGTGTAAAGCAATCGTGCAGCCTAGCACGCCCGTCAAATTTGCGACCAAGCTCGCATTCTCAGTGTTGCTCAGACTCACGTAACCTCATAAATTCGCTAGGCTTACTTTTCCCTACGTTACCCCGGTGCGCAACCGTCACCGACCCGGATAACGCAAGTGACAATCCAAAAAGCGCAGGCAGAGATCACCCATGAAAAAATTCTTATTAACGCTAACTGTCCTGGTCGCTTTATTCGCAGTGGCCGCAAATCATTATCTGGGCGATACCGATCGCATGAAAAGCCAGTTGAGCGCTGAACTGAGTTCGGTGAGCGGCTACCAAGTGGACATTCAAGGCGGCCTCAACTGGCAGGTTTTCCCCAGCATTGGCCTGGCGCTGAGTAACGTCAGGGTCCGAGACGAAGAAACCCAGATTCACATCAGCAAAGTACAGTTCGGCCTGAGTTTGCTGGAGCTGGTCAAACCACCCGAATC
>CAZWQK010000001.1:0-24290 GCA_964635835.1 uncultured Pseudomonadales bacterium | reverse complement strand
TGCGACCCTGGCTTCAAGCTCGAGGCATTCCCTGCGAGGGGGTGGGGACGCCCGAGGCCCTCAACCAGGGCTGCGGAGCAGGGGGGCTGTCACCCACCGCAGCCTGGACCTGGGAGGAGCTGGAGCCGCAACATCAAGCCTTTCTGGATACGGCCCGGGACCTGGGCTACCCCGAGTGTCCTGACGCAAATGATCCGCAAGGTTACGGGGCCGGGCCTCAACCTATGAACAAGCTGGGACGGCTGCGTATATCCGCTGCAGTGGGGTATCTGGCGCCAGCTCGGATTCGCCCGAATTTGACCGTGCGTCCCGATACCATGGTCCGGCAGTTGCTTTTCAAAGGCAGCCGCTGCACTGGAGCTCAAGTACAGCCCAGTAACGCCCCGGACGGTGATCAGGTGACCACGGTGACCGCGCGTTTAGTCATCCTGTGTGCCGGCGCACTGATGACTCCAACGGTGCTTCTGCGCTCTGGAATCGGCTCCAAGGATCAACTCGCGCATTTAGCAAAAGACCCCATTCGCATTGCGCCAGGCGTGGGGCAAAACTTGTGTGACCATCCCGCCTTGGGTGTGGTTTGCGAGGTTAAGGATCCTAGTCTGATTGACTTTGATCGCCCCATTATCCAAACCATATTGCGCTACACCGCCGAGGGATCCGATAAACGCAACGACCTGCAGATCGAGCAAATCAGTTTTGCAGGCCGTCGCGGTGGGCCACCGCTGTTTATGTTGGCTCCGGTTTTGGAGTATCAGTACGGCCGTGGGGAACTGACGTTGTCGGACGCTGGATTATTTACCGCACCGACAGTGGCTAATCGATTTTGTGAGGACCCCAGAGATGCCAGCCGTTTGGCTTCGTGCATGCGTGACACCCTGGCCTTTACGCGAACCGGTGCGTTGGCAGAAATGATACAAGGAGTGACGTTTCCAGACGCGTCCCGCGGCGTGGCCCAGGAGGACTTGGAGCGCTTATGCCGAGCCTTCTCCGGATCCGGATACCACCCTTGCGGCACGGCAAAAATGGGGCCCTCAGAAGATCCTATGGCAGTGGTGGACGCCAAAGGGCGATGCCACGGTGTGGAACAGTTAGTGGTAGCGGACGCATCGATTATGCCAACAGTGCCTCGAGCCAATACGAACTTAACCTGCTTCATGATTGGTGAGCGTATCGGTGAATGGGTGCGAACCCGGCCCAGTGAGTTCGGACTGTAAAAACAATAACGATAAATTCTTTTGATCCGCCGTTGGGCATGGTCCCGCGGGATATTGATTGAGGACGAAAGCATGAACGATTTGATTTTTCGGCAGGTGCGGATTCTTGACGGCACGGGCGGGCCAGAGCGCGTTGGCGATGTCAGTGTCAGCCAAGGACGTGTGAACGAGGTAGGCACCGTGCGTGAGGGGCTGGCGCCTCATGGCCGCGAGATCGTTGCCGAAGGCTCCGTGCTGTGCCCTGGACTGATCGATACCCATGCTCACGACGACGGTGCTTTTTTTCGTCACCCGGGCATGGAGTTTAAGCTGTCTCAGGGAGTAACCACCGTGGTCAGCGGTAACTGCGGATTCTCTGCAATTCCCGCAGATCCCGGCAAAGATTCGGTTGCCGCCAGCGGCGGAATTCTGGCTGGGTTAGAAGGCGAGTTTACTGATTTAAATGGCTATTACGCCGCCGCCCTAGCACGCAAGCCAGCCATTAATAACATGATGTTGGTAGGGCACAACACCGTGCGGTCTCTGGTCATGGGCGAGAGTAAGCGAGCCCCCAACGACCTTCAGATGAGTGAAATGCAGGCCCATGTCACTCGAGCTTTAGAGCAGGGGGCCTGCGGTTTTTCCAGCGGTTTGATTTATCGACCGGGCCGATACAGTGATACAGATGAAGTTACGGAACTGGCAAAAATGGCGGCCCCCTTTGATGCGCTGTATACCACCCATATGCGCAACGAGGGCGACAAACTGATAGAGGCAGTGGAAGAGAGCCTGCAAATCGCTCGGGACAGCGGTGTGCATCTGCACATCTCCCACCACAAGGCAGCGGGTAAGGGCAATTGGGGCAAGGTACGACAGTCACTTCAACGCGTTGATGAGGCCCTGCGGCAAGGCCAGCCGGTAACGCTGGATGTGTACCCCTACACGGCAGGCAGCGGTCGCATGATCGAATATTTCAACCTGGACCGGGTTAGCGAAGACCTGGCCGAGGTGGTGCGCATTGCCAGCTGTAAGGCGTTTCGGGAGTATGAAGGGCGCATGCTAGTGGACATCGCTGCAGAGGAAAATGCTTCCTTGACGGACCTGGTGATTAAGATCCTGACCGCGCCCTTTGGCGATCGAACCCTATGTATTCACTTCATCATTGACGAAGCGGATGTCGAGACCAATTTAGCCCATACCGACATGATGGTTGGCAGTGACGGCATTCCAGATTTACGCGGTAAACCCCACCCCAGACTCTTTGGCACGTTTCCTAAAGTCCTCGGTTACTATGTGCGTGAGCGCGGCGTTCTGTCCCTTGCGGAGGCCGTGCGGAGGATGACGTCGCTATCCGCTAAAACCTTTGGTTTGAGTGAACGGGGAGAAATTCGAGCCGGGTATTGGGCGGATCTGATGTTGTTCCGACCAGACGATATCGTTGACCGAGCAACTTACGACGAGCCGAAAACCGAGGCTGACGGCATTGATATGGTGGTGGTGAATGGCCAAATCGCCATGGAGAGGGGGCAACACAGTGGCGTCGGCAGCGGTCAAATGCTGCGCTACCGACGTACCTCTTTCTTGGCTCAATAGGTAACATCTGCGCTGCCGTGCAGTTGGTCTAGCTGCTTATTTTTATTGATTGGAGCATTCATGGCATTTTTAACTCGATCTCTCGACAACCACGTACTGACCCTAACCATGTCCAGCCCGGACACGCGCAACGCGCTGACTGGTCCTGAGCAATTCGATGACATTGTGCAGGTTTGCCAAGAGATCAACGACAACATGGCCATTCGAGCCGTCGTGCTCACCGGTGAAGGCAGTGCATTTTGCGCTGGGGGTAACGTGAAAGACATGCGCGACCGCACAGGTATGTTCAGCGGCGACCCCATGGATCAGGCTGAGGCCTATCGTAAGGGTATTCAGCGCATCCCGCGGGCGATTTACAGCCTGAATGTCCCCATCATTGCGGCAGTTAACGGCCCAGCGGTGGGTGCGGGATGTGATCTGGCCACCATGTGTGACATCCGAATCGCCAGCAGTAAGGCCATGTTTGCCGAGAGCTTTGCCAAGCTTGGACTCATTCCCGGCGACGGCGGTGCCTGGTTCCTGCCCCGAGCAGTGGGTTATTCAAATGCCTGCCTAATGGCTTTTGCTGGCGAACCCGTGAAGGCAGATGCTGCCCTGCAGATGGGGCTGGTTTCCGAGGTGGTGGAACCAGAGGCCTTGGTAGCGCGTGCCCAGACATTGGCGGCAGCTATTGCGGCGAATCCGCCTCACGCGGTGCGTCTAACGAAACAACTGATGCGGGCCAGTCAGAATGCCAGCTTAGACGAGCTGTTAGATAAGTCCGCCAGTTATCAGGCAATCTGCCACGCGGAACCTGATCACGCCGAAGCCATAGAAGCGTTTTTTGAGAAGCGTCCCGGAAACTATCGCGGCGAGTAGTTGAAGCGATCATGCCGAGGTGGTTGGTCCTAGCCCGGCCACCGTCCAGCTTTAGTGGTGTGGCTCGTTAGACTTTTTCTCAGAAGCAGAGGGAAGACCAATTGCCCCAGGCACTGCGCTGGCTGTTTGTAATGTGGCAGGTGGACCACCAAAGAAACTGCGTATCTTCGCAAAGAGGAACCTCACGCCGCGCCAAATCTTTGGCAGCAGCCACACCAGTAGCAGCAAGAAAACCACTAACAGGCCCACGAAGAGCCATGGCTCGTTAAGCATTAACCAAACTCCGCCAAAGACAGAAACGTCCTCAGCAACTGAGGCGGTCCAATTGGAAAAAGGCTCTGGGCTTGTATTAATCAGTGCGCGCGAGCCTGCCTTAGCGGCGTGAGAAGTAGCGGCGAGTCCGCCGCCGACGATAGCCGCCGCTAACGCAAGCCCCACGGCTTGATCTGCAAACACACCGGCGGCAAGCATGGCGCCGGCGGGTAGTCGAATGAAGGTGTGCAGTGTGTCCCAGACCGAATCCACGCCCGGGACTTTGTCCGCAAAGAATTCCACTAGGTACATCAGCCCGGCGGCAGCGATGACGAAGGGGTTCTGAATAGTTTCCAAGCCGGGGGGCAGCTCTGCGTAGCCGGTAGCACCGGCCAGGCCCAAAGCCATGACGGCGGCATAAAGATTGATGCCGCTGGCCCAGCCTACGCCAAGGGTCAGCGCAACGAGGGTGGAAAGTTTGGTCATATCCATAGCATAGCCAGCTCGCTGTTGGGACCAGCTAATGTGGCATACCTTGCGGATATGTTTGAGGCTAGAACGTCGCTTTCCCCGAAAAGAACGCGTTAGCTGGCGAGAATTGTGAGTCGGTTCTCAGGTTGTCTTGGTGCTGTCCGTCAGTCCAGCCATTTAATGGCGCGCAAAAGCTCCTCGTCAAACCCCTGAGCTGCGTAAAGTCCTCGGGCTCGTTGATTTCGCGCAAAGACGTGGAGGGTTAAGGACTTGGCGCCCAAGTCCCGAACTCGCTGCTCACAGTGGGTCATTAATTTAGAGCCTAGCCCTAATCCTCGCGCTTGGGGGGCTACCACGATGGCTTCCAGGTGCGCACTGGGTTCGGAGCTAAGCAGTTCGGCTCTCAGGCTTACCATGATTAGCCCGATAATTTGATTGCCTGAATCCTCAGCAACATCAATGAACGATGAATCCGCTTGGCCGGATAAAACGGCCTGGGCCATGGCTGCGTCTCCCTGCCAAAGGTGCTGGGGCTGGCGTTGGGGCGGAATGGAGAAGTCTGCAAGATAGGGCAGCAGCGCTAGCAGCCTGGGCTCGTCTGCGGGGGTTGCAGGTCGGAAAGTCAGCGCGGGAAAAAATTTATTTTCGGACATAACAGGTAATCCGTGAGGCATTTCGGTGAATTATGAACGAAGATGAGCCAATCACACGTTAGTTAGCCCGCCGGTTCGCGTTACGGGTTGCCACGACATCACAAAGCGAGGGTCAATGCGCGAGACGGAGAATTTATTTAGTCAGCGAACGGCGATCACGCTGGTTATCGCCAACATGGTTGGCACCGGGGTTTTCACCAGTTTGGGTTTTCAGCTTCTGGACATTCAGCATGGCGGGATGATCCTCGTGCTTTGGCTGATCGGCGGCATTGTCGCCCTGTGCGGAGCTCTTTGTTATGCGGAGCTTGGCGCGGCCTTGCCAAGATCTGGAGGCGAGTACAGTTTTCTGAGCCGCATCTATCATCCCGCCGCCGGCTTCATATCCGGATGGATTTCCGTGACCGTTGGTTTCTCCGCACCCACCGCGGCTGCGGCAATTACCGCAGCAACCTATCTTCGCTCGGTATTTCCCGAGCTTGCCGTGGTGCCCACCAGTGTTGTCTTGGTCATGGTTATTGGCGCGGTTCACTTCGGTAGCCGCAGTGGTTCTAGTGCTTTTCAGCAAACCTTCACGGCCATCAAAATACTGCTCATTCTGGCCTTTATGGTGGCTGCCTGGGTTCAAGTGGATTCCCTGCAACGCGTAGATTGGATCCCGGAAACTCAAGACCTCAGCTTGATGACAACTGGAGGGTTTGCGGTGGCATTGATATACGTGAACTACGCCTACACTGGCTGGAACGCGGCTACCTATTTAAGCGGTGAAGTGAAGGACCCAACTCGACATTTGCCGCGCATTTTAATGATTGGCACGGCAGCGGTAACGGCTTTGTATTTGGCCCTGCACGTTACTTTTCTGAGTGTTGCGCCCATGCAGGCCATGGCGGGCAAAGTTGAGATCGGCTACGTGGTGGCCGACTACGCCTTCGGATCAACCGGGGCCGCACTGATTGGAGGGATGCTGGGCATTTTGCTGGTTTCTACCGTAAGCGCCATGTTGCTGGCCGGGCCTCGAGCCTTGCAGGTCATGGGCCAGGACATTGCGCCGCTAAGAATACTCGCTCGCACGACGGCAAACGGTGTGCCTGCCATCGCCGTGGCGGTGCAGATTTCCTTAACGATACTGCTAGTCGTTACTTCCAGTTTCGAGCAGATTATCCTGTTTTCCGGAGCGATTCTGGCGCTGAATTCCCTGCTGACGGTCATTGGCGCGCTAGTGCTGCGCTTGCGGGAACCGGCCTTACCTCGGCCTTTCTCCATGCCCTGGTTCCCGCTGCCCCTAGTGGTGTATTCGGTCATCATTCTTTGGACGTTGATCTATTTAGTGCTGGAGAGACCGTCAGAAGGTCTGATGGCGCTGCTACTCATTGTTCTGGGCGGCCTGGTGTACTGGGCTACTCAACGAGGCAGCCGTTAATTTCCACCCCAGGACGCTGGTACGACTTTCCTAGCAACGGTAGCATCAGGGCAAATAAAAACCGAGGAGACCGGGATGAGTGAGGAAGCGCAACTGATCGAGAGCCACGACGCAGGGGTTACGACTTTGACCATGAATCGTCCTCAGGCGCGCAACGCCATGACCGGCGAGATTGTGCAAGGACTACTTGAGGCTCTGCCGCGATTGGCTCAAGACAGCAACGTGCGCTGCATTGTTCTTACCGGTGCCGGCAGTGCTTTTTGTGCCGGTGGCGACGTTAAAGGGTTCGCCTCGGCCGATGATAGTGCAGCGCCGAGCCACGAGGAGCGGGTAGCCGGTCTGCGCGGCGGCTTCGAGGTGTCTAAAATGCTCCACGAAATCGCCAAGCCTACCTTGGCGGCAATTCCCGGTGCTGCGGCAGGTGCGGGACTTTCCATGGCATTGGCTTGTGATATTCGTGTTGCCCTGGATACCGCGAAAATGACGACGGCTTTTGCCAAAGTGGGATTGTCTGGGGACTACGGCATTTCCTACTTTCTGCCGTACCTGTTGGGTCAGGCCAAGGCGCGAGAACTGCTCTTTACGGCACCGGTGATCAGCGGGCAGCAAGCCCACGAGCTCGGGCTGGTCACTGCCGTCGCAGACGCCGCCGGCTACGATGCCCTGGTGGCCTCAACGGCTACCCAGTTAGCGGCTCTGCCAACCGTGGCGTTGGGCCATATGAAAGGCAACTTAAACGCGGCCTACACCAGCACCCTGAGCCAAGTGTTAGACCGTGAGGCCGTAGGCATGGCGCGGTGTTTTACCACCCAGGATCACAAAGACGCAGCTCAAGCCTTCGTTGAGAAACGAGCTCCAAACTTTCAAGGGCGCTAGATGACAGCAGCCACCGCCGCTTGGGGCTCCCGTAGCGGGTTTATTCTGGCCTCCATTGGCTTTGCTGTAGGGTTAGGGAACATCTGGCGTTTCCCCTACGTCACCGGCGAAAACGGCGGCTCTGCCTTTGTAGTAATCTACCTGGTCTGCGCCTTCGGCATTGGCGTGCCGATTTTGATGGCGGAGTTTTTGTTAGGACGCCGGGGGGCTAAGGCTCCACCATATGCGATCGGTCGTATTAGCGCGGAAGCTGGAATTAGCGCCGGCTGGTCCTGGGTCGGCAATCTTACGGTGTTGACCGCTTTTGGTATTTTAACGTCCTACGCTGTGGTCGCTGGCTGGGTGCTTTACTATTTTTACCTGGCCATGCAAGGCGACTTGCTTACTGCAACTCCCGCACTTGCAGGACAGCGTTTTGCGCAGTTGCTGGCTGATCCCGGCGCATTGATTTTCTGGGCCGCGGTTGCTCTGGGCGCGGCGGGAAGCATCATCGCCAGTGGCGTGCAGCAGGGCATAGAGCGGGCGGTAAAAGTGCTGATGCCGACGTTGTTTGTGCTGCTGTTGCTGCTGATGATTTATAACCTTTTTGTGGGTGGTATGCCCGCTGCGCTGGATTACTTATTCCGGCCGGACTTTTCCAAAGTCAGCGGCGCCACATTCTTGGCGGCATTGTCCCAGGCATTTTTCTCCATCGGCGTGGCCATGGCCGGCATGATGATGTTTGGCGCTTATCTGCCAAAGGGCATTTCCATTGCTCAATCGGCCATGCTGATTGTCGCCGCGGATACGCTGGTAGCGTTGTTGGCTGGACTGGTGATTTTCCCCATGGTCTTTCACCACGGATTGGACGTGGGAGCAGGGACTGGCCTGATCTTTCAAACCTTGCCGGTGGCTTTTGGGCGCATGGACAGTGGTATTTTAGTTAGCGGTGTGTTTTTTCTGCTGCTTTGTGTTGCCGCTGTAACCTCAATTGTCGGCCTTGCGGAACCTGTAACCGGCTACGTTCAGGAACGCCTGGAGCTCTCACGCCGCCGCGCCACAGTTATTACCTTCGGTGCCTTGTTGCCCTGCGCGGTAATCAGCGCCTTGAGCTTCAGCACGTGGTCTGAAGTCGCTATGTTGGGCCAAACCTTAGCCCACTGGATCGAGTACTTACCAAACCAAGTCATGTTGCCCATTGGTGGTTTGTTAATCGCAGTACTGGTGGCCTGGCGCTTACCGGCAGGCATTAGCAAGGACGAACTGGGCATTACCAGCGACGGTTGGTTTAACCTATGGTGGTCGCTGATGCGGTTTATCGTTGTTCCCGCCGTACTAATCATCTTAATTACCGGGCTTTAGCAGCCCCAACCCTTAAGGAAGGTGTTATGCAGTTGACTTATCGCGGCAGCGTAAATCGCTGGGAATGCGATGAAAACGATCATTTGAACGTTCGATTTTGTGAGCAAAAACTTTATCAGACTTTGCTGTCCGGGTTGCTGGAGTACCAGTGCTTGTCGACAGAGGATCTTGCCCATTTGCCTACCCTGATTCGGCGTCAGCACATCCGCTTTCAGGCGGAATCTCGTCTTGCCGCGCCGCTGGGTGGATACTTCAGTCCAGTGGCTGGCGGTGACTTTCAGGTGTTGGTAGAGCTTCGCAACGAAGCGACTGGGGCCGTGGCCTGTTCGATGCTGTGCGATCTGAGCAGCAGGGAGATCATTGCCGGGCTTGAACAAGTGGCTGACAGCGTAAGCCCGCAGGATATTGCCCACGCCTGGCCCCGAGGCATTACCCGCGATGTGGAGCTGCACCACATCAATCCTGAGCAGGCGACGGCACTGGGCTTTCGAACCATTGGAGCTGGGGTGATTGACCGTGATGAATGTTCAGACTCCGGGTTCTTGCTGCCTTACCATTGTATGGGCCGCATATCGGATTCCATGCCACATCTGTGGGGAACGATTTTTCCCGAAAGCCACGCCAACAAAGAGGAGGGTGGCGCAGTGGTGGAGTTCCGCCGGCTTTATGATGGCACCTTGGGTGTCGGTGACCCCTTTCGAGTGATGTCTGGAATAGTTGATGTTGGCGCGAAAGTGCAGTCTTTCGCCCATTTAGTTTTCAATCCCCAAACCCAGCGCTGCCATGTATGCGCCCAAGCGGTGGCGCTACGCATGGATTTACGTGCCCGCAAAGCCATCACCATGGACGAGGATGCGTTAACTAAGCTGCGCGCTCAGCAAATCAAACTCCCTTGAGACACCAGGTTAGCTACTGCACTGTTCGGGTCAGGCGTAGAGGGCTTTTGGCAAAGCCCGTTAGAAGACACGGAAAAAGAGATATGAGTATTTACGACCAAGATTTGGATGCGAACCCGGCGAACTTCGTGCCGTTGTCGCCGGTTTCCATGCTGCGCCGCGCGGCGATGGTTTATGGCGATAAAGCCGCGGTTTGCTACGGTGACAGAGTACTGACTTGGCGAGAGGTTTTTTACCGCAGTGTCAATGTGGCTGCTGCTCTGAACGCCCGGGGCATCAAAAAGGGCGACACCGTGGCCATTATTAGCGCCAACATTCCCGAGATGTTTGAGGCTCACTACGCGGTGCCCATGGCCGGCGCCGTGCTCAATGCCATCAACATTCGTCTGGATGCAGCGACCATCGCTTTCATCCTTGAACACGGTGAAGCCAAGCTTGTGTTGGTGGACAAAGAGTTCGGGCCGGTAACCGAGCAGGCATTAGCGCAGATGGCAGCGCCACCTGAGGTGGTGCACATTGAGGACGAGACCTGCAGCGAAGGAAGTTTGCTGGGGGATACAAGTTACGATGACTTGGTCTCCCAGTGTCCTGTGGCGATGGATCCGCTGAAGGCGCTTGACGCCGAAGCTTTTTTGCCAGAAGACGAGTGGGATGCCATCGCGCTGAATTACACCTCTGGCACCACGGGCAATCCCAAGGGGGTGGTTTATCATCATCGGGGTGCGTACTTGAACGCGGTTTCCAATGCTCTGACCTGGGATATGGGCGAGCATCCTGTCTATTTATGGACATTGCCCATGTTTCACTGCAACGGTTGGTGCTTTCCCTGGACCCTTGCGGTGAACGCAGGAACATCAATTTGTTTGCGTCAGGTCAGAGAGGGTGCGGTATATCAGGCGATTGGACACTTCGGGGTTACGCATTTTTGCGGCGCGCCAGTGGTGTTAAACACCTTGCTCAATGCCCCGGATTCCCTCAAACAATTGGTTACCAAACCCATCAAGACGATGACGGCCGGTGCTGCGCCACCGGCGGCAATCATCCAAGGCATGCAGGAGCAAGGCGTTGACGTTACCCATGTTTATGGTCTGACCGAGACCTATGGACCAGTAACCTTGTGCGCGTGGCGCGATGATCTGTGGGGTAGCTTAGACGCCTCGGCCCAATCCGGTCTCAAAGCCCGCCAAGGCGTGGGCGGGCAAATGTTAGAAGGCTTGATGGTGGCAGATCCTGAGACATTGGAGCCCGTGCCCCAAGATGGCATCAGCATTGGTGAGGTGATGATGCGCGGCAACAACGTCATGAAGGGCTATCTGAAGAACCCTGAGGCAACGGCAGAGTCATTCGCCGGTGGTTGGTTCCACTCCGGTGATTTGGCGGTGTGGTCGGCAGACGGCTACATTCAGATTAAAGATCGCTCTAAAGACATCATCATTTCCGGCGGTGAGAACATCTCCAGTATCGAGATCGAAGACCTTCTGTTTAAGCATCCAGCGATTCTGGAGGCGGCAGTGGTTGCGAAAAACGATGCGAAGTGGGGAGAGACGCCATGTGCTTTCGTGACCCTGAAGGCGGGTGACTCCCTCAGCGAGGCTCAGGTGTTGGACTACTGCCGAGACCACCTGGCACGTTTCAAAGTGCCCCAAAATGTCGTATTTACTGAGCTACCCAAAACCTCAACCGGGAAGGTGCAAAAGTACGCTCTGCGAGAACTGGCAGAGGCGCTTTAATGGCAAAACCTCTAATTTTTGGCCTTGCTCTGGTGATATTAGTGGCCGCTGCCCTCGCGTTTCCTGTGACGGAATGGCTGCAGAGTTTTTTTGCCTGGATACAGGCGAACCCCGGGATTGCCTGGGGGGTATTTGTACTGTTTTACATTCTCGCCGTGGTATTGATGCTGCCCGGCAGTTTGCTGACTTTGGGAGCGGGTTATTTATTTGGGCTGGGTACGGGTTTTGCGATCGTCTCTTTGGCCAGCACCCTAGGCGCAACCTGTGCATTCATCCTGGGACGGTTTGCAGCCAGAGATTGGGTAGCGGGCAAGCTCACTGCTATGCCCAGGTTCGCTGCACTGGATCGTGCCGTAGGCGAGCGGGGCGCCTTGGTGGTGCTGTTAACGCGACTGTCGCCAGCATTTCCGTTCAGCTTACTGAACTACGCTTTGGGTTTAACCCAGGTGCCGCTGAAAACTTATGTCCTCGTTTCCTGGCTCGGCATGATCCCCGGCACATTGCTCTACGTTTACTTAGGTTCCATTGCTCAAGACTTAACGGCCTTGTTCAGCGGAGAGCTAGGGCAATCACCGGTAGGAAACAGTTTGATGTACGTGGGGCTCGGTGCCACTTTAATACTGACGGTATTGATTACCCGTTTTGCCAGTGGGGCCCTGGAACAGCAATTGGAGCAGCAACCGGAGGGTGCTGCCCCAGCGCCTGAAAACCCACGGAGGGTCGATGAATGAGCACGTCTAATTATGTGGGTGCGGAATTCGATCAGGTGTCTCGGGGGCTGCTCGCACCGTCAGACTACGTCAACCCTCGCCCCCAGGAGCAATATCATCTGGTCGTTGTTGGTGCAGGGCCTGCGGGTTTGATCAGCGCCATTGGCGCTGCAGGGCTTGGTGCAAAGGTGGCCCTGATTGAGCGTCATCAAATGGGCGGCGACTGTCTCAATGTGGGCTGTATGCCTTCAAAGTCCCTGTTGGCTTTTAGTAAAAGACCCCGTGCGGATTTTCAGCAGGCCTTTGGCTGGCTGCGTCAGGTACGCGCTGGCATCGCGCCACACGATTCTGTAGAGCGTTACCTTGAGGCTGGTGTCGACGTATTTTTAGGTCATGGTGCATTTAATGATGCGGGGCAAATTTGCGTGGATGGTCTGCCCATCAACGCCCGCCGCATCGCTTTGTGTACGGGAGCCAGCGCAGCAGTGCCGCCAATTCCTGGCCTGGTTCAGGCCCAACCGCTGACTAACGAAACCGTGTTCGACCTGCAAGAGGCACCCGCGTCTTTGGCCATTCTCGGTGCTGGCGCTATTGGCTGTGAACTGGCCCAGGTGTTTGCGCGCCTGGGCGTCAACGTGTCTTTGTTTGAACTTGCCGATCGAGTCTTGCCGAACGAAACCCCTAGGGCCAGCGCAGCCGTGGCCACCGCGCTTGAGGCGGCTGGCGTGACATTGTTTTTAGGCCAAGGTGTTCAGGAAGTGCGCGGTGCGGGCACTATTGTCTGTGGCGATGCACAGATTACCTGCGAGAGAGTTTTGGTTGCCCTTGGACGCAAACCGAATACCGATTCTCTAAATTTGGATGCCGCCGGAGTAAGACTCACTGCTCAGGGGCTGGTCCAGACTAACGCGAAACTGCAGACCAGCAATAAAAAGATTTACGCCGCAGGGGACTGTGCGGCGGCACTTCAGTTCACGCATCACGCAGATGCCCAAGCCAGAGCCCTGATTCAAAACACGCTGTTCGCGCCTACCGCCAAGGTGGATGCATTGGTGGTTCCTCACTGCACCTACACCGATCCGGAAGTGGCCAGTGTGGGGGAGAACGCTGTAGCGCTGGCGGCTCGAGGCGTTTCCTTTGATACCTTTGAAGTGGATTTAAACGAGCTGGACCGGTCCCGGGCAGACCCTAGAGTACTGGAGCAGTCCGTTCAGCATGCTGAGGTTTACACGGCCAAAGGCACGGATAAAATTTTGGGTGCCACGATTGTTGGCTATGACGCCGGAGAATTGTTGGCGCCGATTGGGCTGATGATGACCAACAAGTTAGGGCTGTCTGCGGCGGCGAAAACCATATTCAGTTATCCCACGCGCAGCGAATTTCTTAAGCGGCTTGGTGATGCATACAGCCGTACGCGCATGACGCCAACCGTAGCCAAAGGCTTTCGGTGGTGGCTGGAACGGATTTTGTAGTCAGGCCCAAGAGACCCTTAAGCGTTCTAATCAAAGGTGATCAGCGGCATCGGAGCGAAGCGCCGAAGGCGCTGGGGATTCAGGATCCATGGCGTCCTCGGATTTGGTTCTTCGCAGGCCTGGCTTAGACGCCGTTTAGCGAATCAAGCCGGGGGCTGGGAGGCCACTCGCTCGATGAGCGTGCCAGTGCCTAAACCACCGCCGCAGCACATGGCAATAAGTCCGTATTGGCCTCCAGTGCGCTCCAACTCGTGTAGGGCTTTGGTGACCAAAATGCAGCCGGTAGCGCCAAGCGGATGCCCTAGCGCGATGGCGCCGCCGTTGGGATTCACCTTGGTCATGTCCGCGTCAACGGCTTTGGCCCAGGCCAGCACGACCGAGGCGAAGGCTTCGTTGACCTCGAAGACATCGATGTCGCTAATGCTCAAGCCCGTTTGTTTCAGCATCTTTTCCGTGGCGGGGATGGGCCCCTCCAGCATCATCACCGGGTCGCAGCCCACGAGCGCCGATGCACGAACTTTGGCCATTGGGGTGAGCCCAAGTTCTGCGGCTTTTGCGGCGCTCATCATCAGCACGGCAGCAGCGCCATCGGCAATTTGCGATGACGTGCCAGCGGTATGCACACCGTCCTCCCGCGCGACACTTTTTAAGCCGGCCAGCGCATCCAAACTGGTTTCTCTGGGCACCTCATCCTTGGTGACGTGGAGCATGTTGTCGGTGCGCTCGAAGTCGTCGTCCATTTCCGGCGCTTCGATTTCGATGATTTGACTGTCGAAATGGCCGCCCTCGATTGCTGCCTTGGCCAAAGTCTGCGAGCGCAGGCCGAAATTATCTGTGTCTGATCGGGTGAGCTGGTATTTTTCTGCCAGGCGCTCAGCGGCCTCGAATTGGCTGGTGAACTCGCGCTGTTCGAAATAGCTGCGGCCGATGGGTTTACCCATTTTTTTGTTGGCGGGAATGGCGTCGCTGCCAATGGGCACCCGGGTCATGTTTTCCACTCCGCAGGCCATGACAACGTCAGCGGCGCCGGAACAAATGATGTTGTGGGCGAGGGTGGTAGATTGTTGGGATGAGCCGCACTGAGAATCGATGGTGATGCAGGGCGTTTCAATAGCACCGCCACTGGCGAGCCAAGCGGTGCGGGTAATGTTCATGCCCTGAGAGGCCAGTTTGTTGACGCAGCCGCCAACCACTTGTTCCACGTCTGCGGAGGTGAGGTTGTTGCGCGCTAATAGCTTCATCATGACCTGACCCAGCATATCCGCTGGATGTGCGCCGCCAATGCTGCCCCCTTTGCGACCTACTGCCGATCGAGCAGCGTCAATGATTACGACTTCTTCCACGAGTTTCCCTTCTTTATTGATAACGGTTATTTATTGGCGTTTTTAAGTGCGGTTGGCCACCGTCCCACGCCAGGATTCGATGCGTGCGCCAGCATCTGGCCGCGCTCGCTCGTCAGGTTTCCCAGCAGCGCTGCCAAGGTACACAAAGCCCGCGATATCTTCGTGATCGCCGATATCAAAGAGCGACTGAATGTGCGAGTCATAGGTATACCACTCGGTGAGCCACTGGGCGGCAAAACCCGCCAAGCTGGCGGCGACCAGCAAATTTTGGCACACCGCGCCGGCGGACAGAATTTGCTCCCATTCAGGAATTTTGTGATCGGCCAGGCGCTGGCTGACAACGGCGATAACGATGGGTGCACGCAAGAAACGATTTTGCTCAAAAGCAATTTGCGCATGGTTGGCCTCCGGGTGTAACGCCTGCCAGCGTTCAGCCAGAATTTGACCGAAGGCGCTGCGGTCGTCGCCCTGAAAAGTGACCAATCGCCAGGGACCCAGTTTGCCGTGGTCGGGCACGCGCAACGCGGTGCTGAGAATGGTTGCAAGCGTGTCGGGATCCGGTCCGGGTTCCTGCAAATCCAGGGCTTTGACGGATCGTCTGCTGTTGATGCGCTCTAAGGCTTCGGGTAGCGGGCGTTCTGGGTACACGGTATATGCTCTGCTGACGGTGACCAAAGTGTAACGAAAGTGCGCCCTGGGTTTCGAGGTTTTCCTTTGCACTGGTGACAGAACCCCATCGCTCTGCTCCAATAGCGAGCATCACAAATTAAGGGAGGGGGCGATGGATTTATCAGGAAAAAAAGCATTGGTGTTTGGCGGTACTTCAGGCATTGGTCTTGCCACCGTGCAGCGTCTACAGGCTGGGGGCGCTAATGTTGTGGCCATCAGTCGCAATCCGGACAAGGCGGGCGATATCCCCGGTGTAGAGCTGGTTGCTTGCGATGTACGGGACGAAAACGCTCTTGCTGAGTTATTCGCGGCGCACGGTCCTTTCGATGTGTTGATTTCCGCAGCCACGGGTGGTGAGCGTGCAGCTGGACCTTTCCTGCAAATGGATTTGGCCGGTTATCGGGCGTCTTTTGACAAGCTCTGGGGGTATACCAACGTGGTGCGTCTGGGAGCAGAGCACCTGAGCGAGGATGGCTGCATTGTGCTGGTATCTGGTTCTCCCGCGCGGCGGGCGAAGCCTGGGCAGGCGGCCATTGCCTCGGTTGGCGGCGCTGTGGAGCAATTTGTTCGGGCGGTAACTGCGGAATTGGCCCCCAAACGGATTAACGTAGTGAGTCCGGGCATTATTGATACCCCCATGTTCGGCGACAATGCTCAGGCTCGAGCAAAGATGTTGGGCGGCGCTACGGCCAGCAATTTGATCCCCCGACCCGGCACCCCAGATGAGGTGGCCCAAGGAATTCTATTCGCGGTGGAAAATGACTTTGTTACCGGCACCACCATTGACGTGGACGGCGGTTGGGTCGTGGGCTAGCCCCCGAGCACTTCTGGCCGGTTACAGCGTGGCGATTTGCGCTTCCTGGCCCAGATACAGCCGGCCTACGGTTTCCAAGGTACTGGGGGCTACCATGATGTGCTGTGACGCCATATGCACATCGCGGAAATGACGCTGTAGCGGTGAGTCCTGATATACCGCGGCCCCACCGCCCAGGGTGTACATGGCGTCGACGGTCTTGATGCTTGCCTCTACCGCGTGGGTGGTGGCAAGTCGTATGTCTCTGCGCTGGTCGATACTGACCTTTCCCCCGGCCTGTGCAGTATCCCAAGCCGCGCTAATAGACTGATAGTAGAAGGCCCGGGCGCTGCGTAAGGAAGCTTCAGCCCGGGCGACCTCCAAATGAGAATGCACCCGGTCGGCAAGGATTGCTTTGCTGTTAATGCGCTTTTTGCTTTGCGCGAGGTTGACCAACTCGTCAATAGCCGCCCGGCCAATGCCCAGGGCCACTGCGCCTATGCCAATGGCTAAAAGCGTGAATTGGGGGAACTGATACAGGGGGCGTCTGGGTGGCCGGCAGCGATTGTAGCCAACGATATGATCCACGGACGTACAAAGGTCAGCCACTTGGTAATCCGTGCTGCCAGTGCCCTGAAGTCCGGAAACATGCCAGGTATCCAGGAACTCGATAGCGTCCGTGGGCATGAGCACCATGTGCTGCCCGGGTTGTTCGGACTCATCCTCCACCAGGCATCCTCCGAGCACCCAATCCGCATTTTGCGTGCCTGATCCCCACTGCCAGCGTCCATTGACCGTTACCTCGTCGCCGTTAACCGTGGCCTTACCCGAGGGCGCGAACACCCCGGCGACCATCACGTTGGGGTGGTTAAAAATCTTTCTTGCGGATGCTTCGGGAATGCTGGCAAGGGTAGAGCCGCTAGTGGCAGCAATAAAAGCCACCCAGCCGCAGGCTGCGTTACCTTGAGCGAGCCGCTCAAAAATCCTGGCGCTGATGACCGGAGACGCTTCCAGGCCTCCCAAATGCGTGGGTATGAAAAGCCGGTAAAAACCCGCTGTGGCCATGGCATCACTGGCATCTTGGACAATTTTCCGGTCACGGTCGAAGTCGCCGGCCAGGGGTGCAAAGCGATCAGCCAGGGTTTCTGCCGAGTGAAATAACGCCTGTTCATCAACTGTTGGCTGCGCTTGGCTTCCCGGTGTCTGTCCCATAACTTCCCCATGTTCCCTACATGTTCCCTAGATGGCAGGCTCGATTGGCTGCTTGACACTGGAAAATAGCCTGTTCGCGACAGATCAATCAACTTAAACCGGTGGGTTACGGGATCTTTGAGGGCGGCGGTGATCCATTTCACAAGTAAGGGTGGAATCGTCAGGACAGCGCCGTGGGCCGCGATGGAGATTGCCGAAGTCGCTGCCAGGCCTTTGAGGATTTCAGGTCAGCTGAGGCGCTGGTTGAACTCCACCATGCTGCCGCTGGGGTCATGGGCAAAAAACTGACGGCAAATGTTTGGAAGGTCACGAATCTCTGATGGGCTGAAACCTGCCTCTAGCAAAGAACTGCAAACGGACTCCGCATCGGCCACGGCAAAGGCGAAATGCTGCTCTTTCAGCGATTCACCACTGTGGGTGCCAAGCAAGTGAATCTCTTGATCGCCAGCCTTCAGCCAACAAGCATCAGGAAAGCACCAGGAAAGCACAAATCTGGCCGGGGCAGGGGCTGCAGATTCAAGGTGTTGACATAAAATCCCAGAGCCGCATCAACGTCGTCTACGTTGATGGAGACATGGTGAATGCCTTGGGTTTCAATGCGCGCTGTCTCTTTATCCGTCATGGACCCTCATCAGGCAGGTTGTCTCAGGTGCCGCCAGATCGCCCCCGGGAGCTGCTGCGGTCCCGCACAGGCTAGCTCGTTGTGGGCGGGAAACCCGCCCAACCTCGGAGCTGTAGTAGGTTCTCGCCTTAGCCTTGCAGGCTCGCGAAGTTCTTGCCTTCAGCAACCAGTTTTTCAAGCAGCGGCGCTGGCTTCCAAATGTTGCCACCGTACTCCGCTTCAAACTTCTTGATGTCGGCTAAGATCTTGTCCAAACCGATTTGGTCTGCCCAGAACATTGGGCCACCGGTTACTTCCGGGAAGCCATAGCCGTTGATGTAAACAATGTCGATATCGCAGGGGCGAATAGCAATGCCGTCTTCGAGGATACGTGCCCCTTCATTGATCAGGGGGTACAAGCAGCGCTTGAGTACCTCATCATCATCAATTGGACGGCGTTGAATACCCAATTCTGCGGAAGTTTCTTCGACGATTTGAACAACCTCAGGATCGGCTTGTCCCGCGCGGCTTCCTTCTGGGTAAATGTAGTAGCCTCGACTGGTTTTTTGTCCGTAGCGATCCATTTCACACAGCTTGTCTGCCACCCGGGCGGTGATGGGCACGTCCTCCGGAGCTATGCCGTTCAGCTTGCGGGCTCTCCAGCCAAGGTCCAGACCCACCAGGTCGTTCATCTGGAAGGGGCCCATGGGCATGCCAAATCCAAGAAGCGCGTTATCCACCTGATAGGGCGTTGCGCCTTGCAGGATAATTTCGCCAGCCTGACGGGTATAACCCGCCAACATCCGGTTGCCGATGAAGCCCGGCGCGTTGCCAGACAACACGGCAATTTTGTTGAGGGTTCTGCCGAGTTTCATGGACGTTGCGATGACCTCTTTGCTGGTCTTGTCGCCACGCACCACTTCCAGCAACCGCATGACGTTTGCTGGGCTGAAGAAGTGCAAACCGATGACAGCTTCTGGCCGACTGGTAGCTGCCGCCATTTTGTCGATGTCCAGGCCAGAGGTGTTGCTGGCCAGGATGGCACCGGGTTTGGCTACCGCATCCATTTTTTTGAAGGTTTCGACTTTGACGTCGATGTTTTCGTAAATCGCCTCAATGATGACATCTGCGCCGGATAGATCGGCGTAGTCTGTGGTGCCGCTGATGAGCGACATCCGCTGGTCCACCTCGTCTGCGGTCATCCGGCCTCGCTGGACTTGGATGTCATAGTTCTTTTTGATGACGCCCAGGCCACGGTCCAGTGCTTCTTGGTTCATCTCCACGGAGACAACGGGTATCCCCACGTTTAAGAGCGACATGGCAATACCTCCACCCATGGTGCCGCAGCCGATAACGGCGGCACTGGCGATCTCTGGGGTGGGTGTGTCCTTGGGCACGTCTGGGATCTTCGCCACTTCACGCTCGGCAAAGAACATGTGGATCAGTGACGCCCGCTGTGGGTGCTTCAAGCACTTGGCGAAGCACTCTCGCTCCACAGCAATGCCGGCGTCGAAATCACCGAGACTCACCGCGGCTTCAACGCATTGAACAATCATTTCCGGCGCGAAGCGCTTACGCATCTTCCGCGCAGCGTTTTTGCGAGCATTGTCGAAGATTTCAGCGTTACCCCGGTCTTGGCTAACAATCTCTTCTTCATCGCGGATACGCCGCACAGGGCTGCCCTGGGCGATCAAATTTGTCGCGAAAGTAATACCTGCAGTTACGATGTCACCATCCGCCAGTTCATCAGCAATGCCCATTGCTACCGCCGCCGGACCAGGGATTGGGTCACCGGATACCATAAAGTCTAGGGCTTTTTCGGCACCGATAAGCCGGGGAAGTCGTTGGGTGCCGCCAGCGCCAGGCAGCAGGCCAAGCTTAACTTCTGGCAAACCCACCGGAGCGCTAGGGGCGATAACCCGGTAGTGGCAGCACAGGGCCACTTCGAGTCCGCCGCCAAAGGCCGTGCCGTTGATCGCAGCGACGATGGGTTTGCTGCTGTTATCCATGGCGGTTAGGCAATCGTGAAGGCTTGGCCCTTGGCTCTCGCCACCGAATTCCGAGATATCGGCTCCGGCAATAAAGGCCCTGCCCGCACCGGTGAGTACGATAGCGGCCACAGCGTCGTCACCCAGCGCTTTTGCAAGTCCATCGTACAAGCCTTGCCGGACCCCGGAAGACAGGGGGTTCACTGGCGGGTTATCGATGGTCATTAGCGCGACATTACCGCGCACTTCGTAATGGACGGATCCTTTCATTGTGTCTCTCCAGGAAGAATTCCAAATAGTGATAAATCGTTTTTGTTCGCTGGGAATATTAGCCAGTCCCGGCGACGGGGCGGAAGTTTGCCCCAAGTGGGCACCGAAACCCAGTAGCAGTAGGAAATCGGATTCTTTATGCCGCCGGATTTGTGTAACGTAGCCGAACCTAGAACGGCACCGTATATGTCAGCACCTCGCAAAATCGATTTTCACTGTCACAGTCATTTTTCAGACGGTTCGCTAGCCCCGGAAGAATTGGTGAGGTTGGCGTTGCAGCAAGAGGTAACGCACCTGTCCATCACCGATCACGATACGGTAAATGCCTACTCCAGGACCTTAGAGGCTCTGGCCGCTGGTGAGGGTTTGAGCCTGATCACCGGCTGCGAGCTTTCCTGTCAATGGCAGCGACGAAACATCCACATAGTGGGTTTGAACATGGATTTGCATCATGTGGGCTACCGTCAGGCAATGCAGGCCCAAAGCCAGGCACGCCTGAGGCGTGCGAACAGTATTTGCGCGGCCCTGCAAAGGTTAGGGTTCGACGTGAATTTGGCAGCAGTGCAAGACTTGGCTGCCCCAGGGATAATTGGTCGCCCCCACTTTGCCCAATATTTGGTGGAAACCCGGCAGATGCACTCATTGGCCGCGGCGTTTAAGCGGGTATTGGGTAGCGGCAAAGCTGGCGATATCAAAACCAATTGGCCCTGTTTGGAGACCGCGGTGGATTGGATTACCCAAGCCGGCGGCGTGGCCGTAGTTGCCCACCCGCTAAAGTACAAGCTGACCCTCACCAAGTTGCGAGGTTTATTGGCAGATTTTGCGGCGGTAGGAGGTCAGGCCATGGAGGTGGTGACCGGCCATCAGGATCCCAGTCCCACGCGAACCCTGGCGGATCTGGCCCAGCGCTTCGACCTGCACGCCTCTGCAGGTTCGGACTTTCATCGCCCAGGGCAACCCTGGGCGGCGCTAGGCCATGTCCAGCCGCTGCCTGATCGCTGTCAGCCGGTATGGGAGCTTTGGTCGTGAACATTGCTGGTGCAAAAAACACGCCGCAGTCTCAATACGATGTGGTCATCGTTGGCGCTGGTGCCAGTGGATTGATGTGTGCAATCCATGCCGGCCGCCTGGGGCATCGGGTGCTGATTTTGGAGAAGGGCGCGAAACCGGGGCTAAAGATTCTGGTTTCCGGGGGAGGGCGCTGCAATTTTACCAATCGCTGGGTAGACCCTCAGGAACACTATTTGTCGGACAACGAGCACTTTTGTATCGCGGCCATGGGGCGCTACACCCCAGAGGACTTCATCGCCATGGTTGATGCTCATGGCATTGCCTACCACGAGAAAAAGCTAGGGCAATTGTTCTGCGATCAGAGTGCTCAAAACATTTTGGATATGCTGCTGGCTGAGGCGGCGAAGGTAGACGTGGCCATCCGCCTGAACGCCGAGGTCACCGAAGTGGAGCCAGTGTCGTCTGAGGCGCAAGGGGGCTACCGAATCACCTTGGCCAAAAAACCGCCAAAGCCTGGGCTAAATTCCAGCGGCCAACAGCAGGCTGTGGACGTGGATGATGGGACCCATGAGAGCTTACTGGTCCCTTCGCTAGTCATTGCCAGCGGCGGTTTGTCGCTGCCAAAAGTTGCCACGGATCTGGCGCTGCGAGTTGCTCGAGAGCTTGAATTGTCCGTGGTGGCGCCAAGTCCCGCACTTGTGCCGCTGACCTGGAACAATACGGACCGCGCCGTGCTTAGTGAGCTGAGTGGCGTAGCCCTTGAGTGTGAGGTCACCTGTGCTGGGCAAAGCTTTCAAGAAAGCCTGCTGTTTACTCATCGCGGGCTCAGTGGTCCGTCAGTACTCCAGATTTCCTCTTATTGGCGCCCCGGTGACGTTATTTACATCAACTTACTGCCAGATCTTGACCTTGCCCAACGGCTGCAAACTGAGCAGGCCAGGCGGCCTAGGGCGCGTTTGTCTACCGTGCTGAAAGGATGGCTTCCGAACCGCTTTGTGGATGCAATTTCCGGCCACTGGTTTATTGACCGGGTAATGAGCCAGCTGAGCACAGAAGAGCAAACGCGTCTGCTGCTGGTAATCCAGCATTGGCCTTTCAAACCCGGGGGCTCAGAAGGGTATCGCACTGCAGAGGTAACCTTGGGCGGCCTCTGTACCGATGAGTTTTCCTCGAAAACCTTTGAGTCGAAGCGGTTTCCCAGGCTCTATGCCATTGGCGAAGCGCTGGACGTGACCGGCTGGCTGGGGGGGTATAACTTTCAGTGGGCTTGGGCCAGTGGGTTTTGTTGCGCGCAACATTTGCCCTTCGCTTCTCGAAAGACAGTCGCGACAGCCCAGGCTTAACTACCTCCCATCTCCTAAAAAGCACCTTTTATCGAAGGGTCTCCGGTGTCATGGGCCGAGGCCGGTAAATTCCCTGCCGCAACTTGGGCACCAAGCCCTCATATAAGTCTTTTGTAAATAAGTCTTTTGTAAATAAGTCTTTTGTAGAGAGATATCATCATGAAATTATTCGCACCCTTTCTTAGCTTCGTTCTGTGCATCGGAGTGGCACCAGCTATCACGATAGCCAACGAAAAAGGCGCCTACGTTTTTCCTCAAGCCGCTGCCCCGGAATATTCCAAAGCCAGTGATCTGCAGTCAAATGGGCTATGGGGCGCTGGCGCTGGCTATCGGTTCGACGGACCAGTGGCGCTGGAGGCAGATTTTTTGACCGGTGACACGAAACCCAAAGCTGGCTTGGGTGACTTGGATGTTGATGCATGGAGTATCCGGGCGCTCTACCATTTTTTGGAAACGGACAAGCTTCATCCCTACGTGAGTGCAGGTTTTGGCCAGCAGGATGTTGACTATAGAGGAGCGGGCACTGAGGAACAGGTTAATGCCGGCGTTGGTCTGCGCTGGAACATTTGGAAGAAGCTTGATGGCCGGGCAGCCTTTAATTTTTATGATGGCAACCGCGAGGGTATTTTAAAGCGTAGCTTCAACGTGGGGCTGCTTTACCGATTGGGCGCGACAGAGACCCCAACGCCAGAGCCGGTGGATAGCGACGGGGACGGCGTGATGGATTCTCAGGATAGCTGCCTTGGTACGCCTCTAGGCGCTTCAGTGGATGCCAGGGGCTGTCAAATTCGATTGGATAGTGATGGTGACGGCGTGAATGATGCTCAAGATCGGTGTCCCGGCACAACAGATAGAAGCCGCAAAGTCGACGCCCAAGGTTGTTACGAGCCCGTTAAAGTAATGGTCTTCGATACAATGGAGGCGACCTTCCTATTCGATTTTGATTCTGCAGTCATAAAAGACGAGCACCGGACATCAGTTCAGGAAATTGCAAGATTTGCTCAGGGCGGCAAAGATACCATCATAAGCCTTGCCGGGCATACCGACTCCATAGGTAGCGACGATTACAATCAGAAGCTATCGGAGCAACGGGCCGCAGCAATCAAAAAATTACTAGTAGAGACTTTACAGGTTGCTGCTGATGACATAGAAGTGACGGCATTTGGAGAGACGCGTCTTGCGCAGACGCACGAAACCGCAGGCAACAGGCGACTGAATCGCCGAGTGGTTGCTACGGTGACCACCACTCGAACACGTCTACGCTAAGACACCCGCGTCCACAAGAATGCTGAGTTGGCTCCAGGGCCGGCTCAGCATTTTTGCCTTTGCATGGGCTTTGCCGCGCAAAACCCCACCCGCCCATCCTGAGACATTCTCGGATGAGTCCTACCAAGCCATTGCATATCTTTATTCGATGGTTAAGCTTCATTACTTCAAGACCGAGCCAAGCACAGCGGCTGCCGGAATGGTAACTCGCACAACATTTTGTGGCTGCTGAAAGCACTGACCATTGTCGACAGGCTGCACAGCCCGAAGAGAAGAACGGTGGTGTGTCGACGAATGTCATGTTTATCACCAATAAGAGGATGCGCACGTGA